>JBAPYC010000794.1:0-14033 GCA_049284535.1 Streptosporangiaceae bacterium | reverse complement strand
GACCTGGCCGGATCGTCCCGGCGAGACGGTCACCTCACACCGGCCGGGACGCAAGGCGGGCGCGCTGGTCGTGCTGGTGGACGGGGCGCTGGTCCTGTACGTCGAGCGCGGCGGGCGGAGCCTGCTGTCCTGGACCGATGACCCCGGGCAACTGGAGCCGAGCGCCCGGGCGCTGGCCGCCGCGGTCAGGGCGGGGGCACTGGGGCGGCTGACCGTGGAGCGCGCCGACGGCCTGCGGGCAGGCGGGGATTCCCCGCTCACGAAGGCACTGGAGGCGGCGGGATTCCGTCCTACGCCGCGCGGTCTGCGGCTGCGGGCGAGCTAGTCACGCCGTGGCAGGGCGCGTTCGGCATTGCGATGCGTGGCTTCGCGATCATCTTCGACCTTGCCCGATATGGCGGAAGAGCGGGTAGGGTTGCCCCGTTGTGACCTCTTTTGGCGTTGGGGGGGACGATGACTGATCAATCATCTAGCCAGGAACGGCCCGATGATTGGAACCGCGGCGGCTACTACCCGGGCGAGCAGTATCCGGGTGAGCAGTACGCGGACGAGCAGTACTACGGCTCGTCGTCCTCTGGCACGGGATCGTCGGGGTCCACAAGACGAGACGCGGACGACGCCGGGACAACGCGCATGGTCCCCAGCTCCGGGCAGTCAGGCTCGGGGGCGCCGGGTGCTGGGGCGCCGGGTTCTGGGGCTTCGAGCCCGGGGTCACTGAGCTCGTCCATACCGCCCGCACCGGTGTGGACGCCCACAACGGGACTAGGCGGCTCTCAGGCACAGGGTTCGCCAGGCCAGGGGTCGTTGGGTACGGGGTCTTCTGGGCAGCCTTCCTCGGGACAGGGGTCAGCGGGGCAGTACGGGTCGAGCGGAAGCGCGAGCCAGTACGGTTCTGCCAGCTACGGCTCCTCCCCGGGCCCGTACGGTAACGGCCAGGCCCTGACCCAGTACGCCTCGGGTCAGGGCCAATCCGGTCAGGGCCAGTACGGGGCCGGTCCGGGCCAGCACGGTTCGGCCTCCCAGTACAGCTCCGGCCAGGGTTCGCAGGCGGGAGCGGCGCAGTACGGGTCTAGCCAGGGCTCGCAGTACGGCTCGGGCCAGGGTTCGGGGTACGCGGCTGGCCAGGGTTCGCAGGCGGGAGCGGCGCAGTACGGGTCGGGTCAGGCCCAGTACGGTTCGGCGGGATCGTACGGCACGGCGCAGGGTGCGGCAGGGCAGGGTGCGGCAGGGCAGGCTGCGGCGGGTGCGCAGGGTGCAGCGGGTTACGGCGCCGCGGGCCAGTACGGATCGGCGCAGAGCTACGCAACGCCGGGCACACCCGGGTCGGCCGCCTCACTACAGGCCTCGCAGCGGCAGAGCGCAGACTCCAAGGGCTTCCTGGCCGCGCTGTTCGACTTCAGCTTCACCTCGTTCGTGACCACGCGCATCATCAAGGTGCTGTACATCCTGATCACGGTCCTGGTGTGCCTCACCGCGCTGATCTACACGATCGTCGCGTTCCGGATCAGCCCGTTGTTCGGTATCCTGACCCTGGTCATCGGCGACCCGCTGTTCATCATCATCGTGATGGGGTTCTGGCGGCTGGTGCTGGAAGCCTTCGTAGTCGTGTTCCGGATCTCGGAGGACCTGCGGTCGATCCGCGAGCGCGCCGACCGCTGAGGCCACGAAGAATAACGACCTGGGGTGCTCGTGGCCGGGCTGTCCGGCCAGGCCGTACAGCAGCAGCGCGGTCAGGCTGTCGACGACCTCCGGGTCCGGGTAGGCAGAACCGGACGGGACCAATGCGTAGGCGAGCATCGACATCATGCCGCCCATGGCCGCGGCGATCAGCGCCGGGTCGCCGGGCAGCGGGCGGCCCTCGTCGCGCAGGTACTCCAGGTGCTCACGGAGCACGGCGGTGTCATCGGTGAGCCGGGCCCACAACGCCCCGGATGCAGGGCCGGCCGTCATAGCCGACTCGAACAACGCGGTCACGACCGGGCGGTAGTCGCGCATCACATCCCAGGCCACGGCCAGGTGGTCGCGTAGCTGAGCGGGATCGGTCAGGTCGTGCGGCGGCTGCTCGCCAGAGTCCAGCTGGCCGCCTGCCTGGGAGTGCATGTCGGCCAGCAGGGCCAACAGCACGTCTTCCTTGCCGGTGAAATGCTCGTAGAACGACCCGGTGGCGCGGCCAGCGGCGGCCGTGATGTCGGTGATCTTGGTATTCAGGTAACCGCGCTCGGCGAACTCCCGCCGGGCCGCCTCCTTCAGCGCGGCCTCGGTCTCGGCCGCCCGGGCCTTCCGCACTCCCATGGCTTCCTCCCCCCGGGACGATATCTGGTTGACAGCCGCCATGCGCTCTCATCATACTGAATTTAGATTCACTGAAATTATATTCAGTTAAGGATCGGGGTGAGCATGCGGGTAGCAGTGATAGGCGGCGGGGTGGCCGGGTCGGCCAGCGCGATCGCGCTGGCGCGGACCGGAGCTGAGGTCACCGTGTACGAGGCGTACGAGGACCCGGCCGGGCCGGTCGGGTCCTACGTGAGCCTGGCCGTCAACGGGCTGCGCGCCCTCGACGCGCTGAGCTGCCTCGAGCCGGTGCAGCGGGCCGGGTTCCCGGTCGCGCGCCAGCTCATGTGGTCCGGCCGCGGCAAGCAGCTCGGCGACGTGGCCCGGGGCCGGAGCTCCGACGACCCCTTGCACAGCGTCACGCTGATGCGGGCCGACCTGGTCACTGCGCTGCGCGCCGAGGCGTTGCGCGCGGGCGCCCGCATCGTCACCGGCGAGCGGCTGGCGGGGACGGCCGACCCACGGGCAGCCGAAGCCGACCTGGTCGTCGGGGCGGACGGGATCTGGTCCGAGACGCGCCGCGAGCTGGATCCGGCCGCGTCTCAACCCCGCTATGCGGGGATCTACCACGTCTCCGGGACCTCGGACGTCTCCGGGACCTTGGACACAGGCCGGGCCGGTCCCGGGATATCGGGGCACGGCTTCAACTGGATCTTCGCCCGGCACGGTGTCTTCATCTACCTGCCCGCCCCGGACGGGACGGTGTGGTGGTCAGCTCAGGTAGCGGCGGCGCAGCGGCCAGCCGACCTGGCCGCGGTGAGCCTGGACGACCTGCAGGAGACATTCCGCACCGAGCCCCAGGCGGCTGCCGTGCTGCGGGCCGCGACCGGGGTGCGCGCGGCGAACCTGGGCTGGGTGCTGGCTCCGGTCACCCGCCGCCATAACGACAGGGTCGTGCTGGTCGGCGACGCCGCCCAGCCGGTCGGAGCGGGCCAGGGCGCGTCCATGGCCATGGAAGACGCGGTGGTGCTGGCCCGGCAACTGGCCGCCTCGTCCGGCGTCGCCGCGGGACTGGCCGCTTTCGACCGGGAGCGCCAGCCCCGCTCGGGCAAGCTGGCCAAGACCGAGGCGGCTAACCGGGACGCCAAGGTCGCGGGCCCGGTCGCCACCCGGATGCGCGAGCTGATCATGCCGCATGTGTTCAACCGGTTCTACGAGAAGGCGACCGGCTGGCTGTACGAGTACGACCCCGGGACGCTGCCCAGCGGCAATGAGCGGAACCGGGTAGCGCGCGGATCATCGTGATAACCGGTACGGCGCTCACCTGACAGACTGCTGGCCTACATCCACGAGTACCGCCGGCTGGCCCTGGCCAGCAAGCACGACCTGGTGCAGTCGGTGGCTCCCGCGCTCGGCTGGACGCCGGGCGGAGATTAGTCGTAGGCGACGAAAATGGTGACGCCGCCGGTGGCGAACTTCGGCACGTCAGCGGAGGCCGCCTGCCCTTCCGGGGAGTTCCGGGACGCGTCCATGGCTTCCTGCGAGGGATAGCTGAGCTCGGCGACAAGGAAGTAGGGCGGCTGCGAGCCGTCCAGCGAGGCGCAGTGCCGATAGGTGAAGCTGGTCACGCCCGGCATCTTCTCGGCCAGCGGCGCATGTGTCGAGGTGTAGTAGGCGTCGAACGCGGCCGGGTCGGTCGGGTGGCCGTAGCAGACCGTCAGCACATGCATGAAGCACTCTCCATTTCGTTCCGGCCGACGGTGGCCGAAACCAGGCGACTAGGCCCGATTCTAGACGTGCGAGCTGGCACACGGCAGGACCGGCGGTGAGGGCGCCCTCGTGCCGGCTGGGCTGGTCTGGTGAAATTCCTTTATGTCGTGCGTCGCCGTGGCCCGCGCTGATGCGGGAAAAGGGAGCCTGAGGTTGAGATGCCACTGACCGATGTGCCGGGCAAGGCCCGGGCGCTGTACGAGGCACGCCGCACCCGGCAGCAGATCGAGCCGTTCACCGACGCCGATCCTGATCTGGGCATGGCCGACGGCTACGCCGTGCAGAAGGAGCTGACCAGCCTGCTGCTGGCCGACGGCGACCGGATCGTCGGCTACAAGGTCGGGCTCACGTCCAAGCCGATGCAGCAGATGATCGGCGTCGACCAGCCCGACTACGGGCCGGTGCTGGCCTCGACCGTGTATGCCGACGGCGACACCGTGCCGCTGTCCGCGTTCATCCAGCCCAAGATCGAGGCCGAGATCGCCTTCGTGCTCGGATCCGGCCTGGCCGGGCCGGGCGTGAGCGTGCTGGACGCCCGGCGCGCCATCGCCGGGATGACCGCGGCGGCGGAGATCGTCGACTCCCGGTTCGCTGACTGGCGGATCAAGCTGGCCGACACCGTGGCCGACCTGGCTTCCAACGGCGCGGTGGCGGTCTCCAGCCGTCTGGTCCCGCTGGACGGGCTGGATCCGCGGCTGATCGGCATGGTGCTCACCCGCGGTGGCGACCTAATCGACACCGGGGCGGGTGCGGCCGCGCTCGGCGACCCGGTCAAGGTGGTGGCCTGGCTGGCCAACACGCTCGGCGAAGTGGGAGCCAAGCTGGAGGCCGGGCACGTGGTTATGACCGGGGCGCTGCACGCCGCCGTGCCGATGCAGGCCGGGGACGTGTTCCGCGCCGAGTTTGACCATCTCGGCCCCGTTACTATCCGCGTCGGCGAGTAAGGATCTCCTGCCATGTCCTCTTCATTTTCCACGGCCGAGGTCGCGACGCGGCTGGCCAAGGCGCGGACGGACCGTACTGCCATTGGCTCGCTGTCCGCCGAATTCGACGGCTTCGACCTGGCGGCCGGCTACGAGGTGCAGCGACTGCTGCGTCGCGAGGCCGGCCCGCTGGCCGGCTGGAAGCTGGGCGTGACCTCCCGGGCCAAGCAGGCCCAGGTCGGGGTGCACGAGCCGATCCGCGGCTTCCTGGCCGCCGAGGACGGGCTGGATCTCGGGGAGCCGCTGGTGACGGGCCGCCACATCCAGCCGCGGTGCGAGCCGGAGATCGTCTTCATCATGGGCGCCGACCTGGCCGGCCCAGCGGTCACGTCCTCGGCCGTGCTGGCCGCGACCGCTTCGGTGGCGGTCGGCATCGAGGTACTGGACTCGCGGTACACGGACTACAAGTTCACGATGCCGGACGTGGTCGCGGACAACACATCGGCCGGGCGTTACGTGGTCGGTTCGGCCGTTCCGGCGGCCGGGCTGGACCTGCGGCTGATCGGCGTGCTGCTGGAGCACAACGGCGAGGTGGTGGCGACCGCGGCGGGCGCGGCGGCGCTTGGCCACCCGGCTGCGGCAGTGGCCTGGCTGGTCCGGTCGCTGGCCGCCGAGAACGAGGGCCTGCGGGCCGGGGACATCGTGCTCTCCGGCGGGCTGACGGCGGCCGTGCCGGTGAAGGCAGGCGACGTGGTGACCGTCAGCGCGGACCGGCTCGGCAGCGTCGAGCTCGGCTGCACGTGAGCGAGTCACCGGCTCGGTTCCGGCGGTTCCGGCGGTTCCGGCGGTTCCGGCGGTTCCGGCTGGGTGTGTCGGCCGACTACCGGTTCACCCGGCAGTTGAGGTGTGTCGCCTGGGGTTAACGGGACGTATGGGAGGCGGCAGATCGGGCGGCAGATGGGTGCGGGGCCCACCGACTACCCAAGAATGTCGTCAGGGGGCCACCGACACCTGCGGATCTGGCGCGAGCGGGGTGGATCTGGCGCGAGCAGGGTGGATCTGGCGCGAGCGGGGGCGGATCTGGCGCGAGCGGGCGGGCGCGGGGCAGGCGGGCCGGTGGGAGCGGGGTCAGGCGGCGGCGAGGATACCGACCCGGCGGCCTGAGGTGAGGCGGCCGCCGGCGGGACCGACGTAGGAGCCGGAGGTCGGAGCTACGTCTGCGTAGTCGCGGCCGGTGGCGACGGTGACGTACCCGGCGCCGGTGCGGCGGCCGTTACACGGGTCGAACGCGATCGCCTCGGCGTGATCGGAGCGTGGCACGATCACTTCGACCCAGGCGTGGGTGCCGCCCTGGCCGAGCAGGTGGCCGGACACGTAGCGGGCGGGCATCCGCAGCAGGCGGCACAGGGCCAGCATCACGTGCGCATAGTCCTGGCAGACGCCGCGGCCGAAGTCCAGCGCCTGGGCCGCGGTGCTCGTGACCGAGGTGATCCCGTACTCGTAGGTGATCGCCGCCGAGACCGCGTCGCAGATCCGCCCGGCGGTCTCCTCGGGGTCACCCGAGCCACGCCGCGGGGCGAGATCGGCGGCCATGGCCCGCAGCCGGTCGTCGGCCGCGGTGAGCCGGGTCGGGCGCAGCAGGTGCGGGCTGTCCAGGGCCGACGCGGGGAGTACGGGGGGGCCGTCGTCACGGACCCGCTCGATCACGGCTGCCAGCCGGAACTCGATCGCCTGCGGTACCTGCTCGGCCTGCAGCAAAGCCACCACGTTGCCGTGTGCGTCCCGGCGCACCCGGCGCCGCACCGGGGCGCCGTTCACCTCGAGCTTGTGTGCCCGCCGGTGCTGGTTGCCGTGCCGCACGGGGGGCACGATGATCAGCCGCTGCCGCAGCGAGGCCACGGGGGCGTCGTACTCATAGCGGAAGCTCTGCTCCAGGATGTAGCTGACCCGGCGGGCCGCGCTCAGGTCCAGCCTGCGGGGATCCAGCAGCGGCGCCTGCAGGACCGACGGATCCAGCATCATGGCTTGGCCTCCTCTGCCTGGACCAGCATGGACTCTAGCAGCGGACCGCCGAAAGTCGTGGCCATTGCCACATCCGACGCGTCGCGTCCGCGGCCGATGACGACGCGACCCTTGCGCGGCATGTTGTTGCGGGGGTCGAACGTCCACCACTGGTCGCCCAGCCAGACTTCCATCCAGGCCGCGAAGTCCATCGGGGCCGGGTCCGGCGGGACGTCCATGTCCGGCAGGTAGCCGAACACGTAACGGGCCGGGATGTTCAGCGCCCGGCAGAACGAGATCGCCAGGTGGGTGAAGTCCCGGCAGACCCCACGCCCGGCCAGGTTAACGTCGGCCGCGCTGGACAGGGCGGTGCTGCTGCCGTAGGCGAAGGTCAGGTGGTTGTGCACGTAGTCGCAGATGGCCTGGACGCGGCCGTAGCCGGGTGGCAGGGAGCCGAACCGGGACCAGGCCTCGTCGCCGAGCACGTCGGGCAGGCAATACCGGCTCGGCAGCGTGTAGATCAGCGTGTCGTCGGGGAGGTCGTCGGCCAGGCGCTCGGGCGCATCGGAGTCGACCTCCTCGGTGGCGTCAGGGACCTCGGCGACCGCCTGGTAGCGGAAACTCGACCGGCCCGCGGGCAGCACCGCGCGGACGCACGGGTTGCCGTACAGGTCGGTGTAGCCGCGGATGCCCATCTCCGGATCGGAACCCAGCTCAGCGCCGGTCAGGGAAATATGCGGGTCCTCGATCGGCTGCACCTGAAAGATCACCGGCGTGGGGATCTGCGCGACCCAGATGAAGTCGCATCCGATCAGCATGCGGCGCGTTTCCACGTTCTCATCATGCGCTGTAGATGTTTCGTGTGGGTTACGGGCGCACACTGAAGTGATGTCGCGGTGGGCACCGGCGAACAGGCCGAACGAGCGGAGTTGGACGTCACCGAAATGCGGGACGGCCCACCGGCGGTTAACACAAGCGAACGATCCATCTGGACAAGGAGCTCGCGTGAACGACTATCCGGCCATGCTCACCCCGGTCAACCACGTCGAGCCGGTGCCGCGGCGCATCCGCGCCTTCCTCGGCGGGGAGAAGATCCTGGACACCACCCGGGCCAGGTACGTGTGGGAGCTGCCCTACTACCCGCAGTACTACATCCCGCTGGAGGACGTGCGCGGCGACCTGCTGGTCGCCGAGGGGCACACCCAGCGGACCGGCCGCGGCCTGGCCGAGGTGCACGCGCTCAAGGCCGGCACCGAGCACCGGCCGCGGGCGGCCAAGGTGATCACCGAGGCCGCCGTGGACGGGCTGGCGGGCACGGTCCGCTTCGACTGGGCCGCGCTGGACGCCTGGTTCGAGGAGGACGAGCAGGTCTTCGTGCATCCCCGCAGTCCTTACACGCGGGTCGACGCGCTGCGCTCGAACCGCCCGGTCCGGGTCGAGCTCGAGGGCGTCCTGCTCGCCGAGTCGGCGTCGCCGGTGATGGTGTTCGAGACCGGCCTGCCCACCCGTTACTACCTGCCCCGGACCGATGTCAGCTTCGGCCGGCTGGTGCCCAGCGACACCGTGACCGCCTGCCCGTACAAGGGTGTGACCAGCGGCTACTGGTCCGTCCAGGCGGGCGGAACGGTGCATAAGGATCTGGCCTGGGCCTACGACTTCCCCACCCGCCAGCTGCTGCCCATCGCCGGGCTGGTCGCCTTCTACAACGAGAAGGTGGACACGTTCATCGACGGCCAGCCGGTCGAGCGGCCCCAAACTCATTTCAGCTGACGAGCCACACTTCAGCTGACGAGGCTCATTTCAGCTGACGCCCTCGGCGGCGGTCTTGATCGCGGCCAGGGTGGCTGGGATGCCCTTGATCGCGGCCTCGGTGCGCTCAGTTATCTGGGCCTCGGCGTCCGCGCCGTAGCGCTCGTGGAAGCTGGCGATCCCGTCGGGGAGGAAGTCCCAGGACTCGGTGAGCCGGGTCCCGCCCTCGGCGGCCTCGAAGGTGTAGCTCCAGCGCACCCGCGACCCGAAGACCGCAAAGGTGAACTCCCGGCCGCGGTCCGCCACCTCGACGAGGGACCGCGTCTCCCAGGTCCGTTCGGCCGTCTCATTCCGTCCCGTGAACCAGGCACCGGCTCGCGGGCCCCCGCCCTCGTCCCACCAGCAGGCCGCGCAGATCGGGCTCCACTCCCCCATCCGGGTCACGTCGGAGACCATGTCGTACAGGTCCTCCGGCGAGCGGGCGATGACGATCGAATCTGAGTGGTGCCGACTGGTCATGACCTCAGTATGTCTGCGATCGCCGGTGCTGTCCTTTTGCGGAATCCCGGTTCGTCGTGGTGGTGTAGGTGCCCGTAGGCCCGGCGGGCCGTAGGCCGGCCGCGACGACAGGAGACGACATGAAGTTCATGATGCTGGTCTGCATTGAGCCCAGCCGGTTCGAGGCGGACGAGGCGGCTTCGGAGCCTGCTGAGGCTGCCTCGTCCGAGGACGACGGATCCTTCCCGTGGCTGGACGACGTGGTCGCCCGCGGTATCCGGCGCGACGGCGACCGGCTGCGGCCGCCGCAGGAGGCCAAGACGGTGCAGAACCGGGACGGCCAGATCCTGGTCAGCGATGGGCCGTTCGCCGAGACCAAGGAGGTCATCTGCGGTTACGACATCCTCGAGTGCGCCGACATCGACGAGGCAGTCCGGGTGGCCGCGGCGCATCCGGTGGCGGCGTTCGGCAAGATCGAGGTCAGGGCCGTGTGGGGGTAACAGCCGCGTGGACGGCCCGGCGCAGGGCCTGCACCGCTGTGGCGTCCCGGCCAGCATGCACGGCATTGGTCAGCAGGACCAGCCACAGCCCACTGGCCGGGTCCAGGGTCAGGCTGGTGCCGGTGAACCCGGTGTGCGAGACGGCCGTGGCCGGCCAGTGACCGCCGAGGATGTCGAAGGCGTCACCCGGGCAGGCCCAGCCGAAGCCCCGGCGGCCCATCTGGCAGGTGGCGGCAGCGCGGCGCAGTGCGGCCGGGACCACGGTGTCGGCGTCGCTGACCCACCAGGAGGCGAACCGGGCCAGGTCGGCCGCGGGGGCGAACAGGCCGGCGTGGCCGGCCACGCCGCCCATGAGGCGGGCGTTCTCGTCGTGGACGGTGCCGGACCAGGCCAGGGCGTCTCCGGCGGGTCCGGAGGCGGCAACTTCGGTGGAGATGGCTTCGGTGGCGGCGAAGCGTTGGGCTGGGCCGGGCGGGTTGAAGCCAGTGGCGGTCATGGCCAGCGGTCCGGTCACCAGGCCGGCGGTGACGCTATCCAGCGGGCCGCCGGTGACCGCGGCCACCATTTCGCCCAGGGCCATGAACCCCAGGTCGGAGTAGACGACGCGGGAGCCAGGCGGCGCCTCAAGCGAGGTCTGGTACAGGTCGCGGAGGAGCTCGTCGCGTGAGCGGCACCAGCGGTGGAACTTGCGGCCCTTCGGCAGGCCCGAGGTATGCGTGAGCAGGTGCCGGACCGTGACGGGGCCGCCCCGGCAGGCCTCGAAGCGCGGCAGGTAGGCGACGACCTGGTCGTCCAGGGCGAGCTCGCCCCGGCTGATCAGCGCCAGCGTGACCGTGGTGGTCGCCACCACCTTGGTCAGCGAGGCCAGATCGAAGATGGTGCCGGCGAGCATGGGCCGGGCCGGGTTGGTGTCGGCTTGCCCGGCGACCCACTGGCGCAGGATGGCCGGGCCGTGGCCGACCATGGCGACGAGCCCGGGGATGCCGCCGCCGGCGACAGCTGACTCGAGCAGGCTGGTCACCTGGTCCAGGGCAGCCGGGCTCGGATCCCCGGCCGGGTCAGTAGGGCCAGGGGGCCCAGCGGGACGGTACGGGCCGGCCTCAGGCACGGGCGCGGGTTTGCATCTGCCCGGCTAGCAGGGCCGCGCCGACAGATGCCGGGGCGAGGGGGCGGGTGGCGCCGGTGAGTTCGGCGAAGCGGTCCCAGATGATGGCGGCGCTGAACACGCCACCGGCGCCCGCGACGGGCAGGGGGGCGGGTGGCGTACCGGTCCGGGTACCGGGGCTGGATGCGGCGTCCGACGCGGCAGCCGACGTTAGGCGGCGCCGGGCTCCTTCGGCCAGGACGGCTAGATGCTCGGCCGCTCGCACCAGGATCCGCCGTGCCTCGGCGTCGTCGCGCGCGAGGCTGGCTACGACCGGCGCGAGTACGGTAAGCCGCTCCCGTTCGGCAGGATGGGTGTGGAGCTGGCCGATCAAGGCCTCCAGGCCGGATCCGGTGGTCTGGGTCACGGCGCGGTGGATCAGCTCGGACCCGCCCATCTGATCTTCCCAGCGCAGCGCGGACCGGACGGCGGCGCGGCCGATCCAGTACGCGCTGCCCTCATCGCCGAGCAGGAACCCGTGGCCACCGACCTGGACCGAGTTCACCCCGTCCCAGCCGAACGCGGCCGAACCGGTGCCCGCGATGACCACTACTCCAGGGCCGCCGAGGAAGGCCCCGGCCCGGGCCGTGTCGGCGTCCCGGGTGACATGCACTGGACAGCCGGTTCGCCTGGTCAGCAGCTCACCCAGCTCTCGGGCCCGCTCCGGCTGGCTGAGACCGGGCACACCGATGCCCGCGGCGGTGGCGCCCGCGGCACGGACGATTTCCTCAAGGAGGCCGTCGAACCCGTCCGTGAGCAGCGCGTTCATCGGCGGCCCCGGAGGCAGCTCGGTGACGGTCCCGCCTTCGAGCATGACGGCCCGGGTTCCGCTGCCGCCGGCGTCGACGCCCAGGAAGCGCCCAGGCCAGTGACCGGCCACCGCGGGCAGGGTTGTGGCCACCGCGGGCAGGGTTGTGGCTGCCGCGGGCAGGGTTGTGGCTGCCGCGGGCAGGGCTGTGGCTGCGGATCCGGGTGGGCCTGGTTCGACGTGCATGCTCTGCCATTCCGGTGAGGAGTGCCAGTAGTGATTCGGTGTCCTGGCCACGGCCGGTGCCTGGCGTTGTTTCGTGGCCTGGCCTTGTTTTCGTGTCTGGGTCATTTTCGCATCAGGTCGTCTTATGCCCGGGGAAACGCCTGGCTCAAGCCGGGCAATTTAATCATTCCGGACATTAAGTGCGGTATAGAAATTCTGAAATTTCTGCGAAGACCAGTTCGATAGAGCGCCGGTTTTGTCAGAGGTCGGAATTATTATGTTCTCATGAGTTTCGGCTAGATCTGAGGAAACGGAGGCAATGCATGTCCCGCCCCCCGCAGCCGCCGGTCCCCGGGGACGACGCCGACCAGGGCGCGTCCTACCGGGAAGATCGGGACGGCCGCGGGGCCGGGAAGGCTACCGCGGCGGAGCCGGGTCTGGCTGCCATGCGGGCCGGACGGCGCAAAGGCCTGGCGGGTATGGACGATGAGGCGCTGGCTGGTTTTCTGGAGAGCTGCCAGAAGGTGGCCTCGTGGTCGGCAGGCATGCTGCTAGACGGCATCGCCGAATTCGCCGACCGCCGTCCCGACGAAGCCACGCCGCGCCGTGCCAAGTTGTACGCCGAGGCCAGGAAGAAAGCTCAGGCGGCTCTGGCTGCCGGGGAGCCCGTGGATCCGCCGGGCCACGACGAGTTCACCCCGGACGAGCTGTATCCCCTGCTGAAGCTGACCAAGCGCGGCGCTGGGTGTCAGATCGACCTGGCGGTGGACCTGAGATACCGGCTGCGCCGGACGCTGGCTGCACTGCAGGCGGGCGAGATCGACCTGATCCGGGCGCGGATCATCTCCGAGGGCACCACCGGGATGTCCGCCGCGGATGCCGCGGCCGTGGAGGCGATGGTGCTCTCCGACGCCGGGCAGCAGACTTACGGGGCGCTGGGGATCGCCGTCGGCAAGGCCGTCATGCGGGTCGATCCGGTCGGCGCACTAAAGCGCCGCAAGAGCGGGGAAAAGCGCGCGCGGGTGGAGCGCTGGCGCGAGCACGACGGAACCGGAGCGCTGTCCGGACGGAACCTGCCGCCCGATGACACCATCGCCGCAGACCAGGCGCTCACCGAATTGGCCCTGGAGCTGCGTGAGGCCGGGCTCGACGGGCCGCTGGACTTCTTGCGCGCCACCGCCCTGCTGGACCTCATCATCGGCCGTGACTCCCGTCCCGACCCGAGCGACCAGGATGCCTGCCCGGTCGATAGCAACCCGGACGGCGGCCCGGATGAGGACCCAGATGGCGGCCCGGATGAAGACTGGGATGACCGGGCGGACTGGCCGGATCGTGACGCCTTTGTGCTGGCCACGCATCCGCCGTCGATCCGGACTGAGAACGCTGCCGGAAATCGGCCGGAGGAGGCTGGCGGAAATCGGCCGGCGGAGGACGGCTCCGACGACGGTACCGAGCGGCAGCAGGGCGACGACGGTCCAGGGAACGGAGATGGCGGAGTACGGCCGCGGCCGGACGGGCCGGGCGGCCAAGGAGGCGGCGGGCGTGGGGGCGGCGGCCGTAGCGGGCCGGGCGGCCGCGGGAAGCGGATCGAGGCTCAGGTGAACCTCACGATACCGCTGACCACTTTGCTGGGACTGGGTCACGGGATCGGGGACGCCGGGGCGTTCGGGCCACTGGATCCGGCCGCGGCGCAGGAGTTCGCTCGGTCGGCTGCGGGGCATCCGGGGACGCGCTGGTGCCTGACTGTGACCGATTCCGGGGGGAGGGCCGTGGCTCATGGCTGCGCACGCGGACCTCGACCCTGGGCCGGGCTGGCGGCCCGGGACGGACCCCCAACCGGCGATAAGCCGCCAACGGACGATGAACCCGCAACGGGCGAAGGTCCCGCTGGCCAGATGATCGCCGGGTTCCTGGCCAGGCTCAAGATCGGTCTTGATCCGATCGCGGTGCACTGCTGCGACCACCTCGGCGCCGAAGCCGGATACGTGCCAAGCCGCAAGCTCCGGCATAAGGTCCACGCCCGGACGCCGACCTGCTCCTACTGGGGATGCCGCAGACCCGCGGGCCGCTGCGACGACGACCACACGCTGGCCTTTGATGCCGGCGGACTGACGTGCGAATGTAATTTGTCTCCGCTGTGCCGCCGGCATCATCGCATGAAACAGCGGGAAGGGTGGCAGCTCAAGCAGCCGCAGCCGGGCGTC
>JBAPYC010000793.1:0-2366 GCA_049284535.1 Streptosporangiaceae bacterium | reverse complement strand
GTGCATAGATATAGGCGTGCGCCTCGTCGCCGAGCGTCTCGAAGCCACCCCAGCCGATCGCCTGCCAGGCCTCCTCGCTCAGCGGCCCGGTGACGATCATGGAGCTGTTCATCGGCAGCAGTGTCCGGTGCTGACCCGGCAGGGCCGCGGTAAACCCCTCGGTACAGCGCAGGACGACCGGCGCGCGGACGTCACCGGCCTGGGTACGGGCCCGTCCCGGCTCGATCGAGGTCACCGCGGTGCCCTCGTACAGCGCCACGCCGGCCCGGGTCACCGCCGCGGCCAGCCCGGCCACCAGGTCGGCGGGCTGCACCCGGGCGCAGTGCGGGGAGAACAGAGCTCCCAGGGCCAGGTCGCCGCCGGCGCCGTGCACCCGCAGCCGGCCTGCGAGCTCGTCCCGGCCGAGGTACCGCACGATGTCCTCGCCGTCGCCCCAGGCCCGCTCGGCGGCCAGGTGCTCACGCAGCCGCTCATCCTGGGCCGCCGAGGTGGCGACCGACAGCTCACCCCCCTTGACCAGCCCGGCCTCGATACCCTCGGCGGCGCAGACCCGGGCCACCTCGTCCACGGTGTCGCGCAGCTGGCGCTCGAGCTCGCGGACGCCATCGGCGCCCCGTGGTCCCCGGGCGTAGCGCTGGCGCGATCCCGGCAGGGACGCGGTGACCCAGCCGCCGTTGCGGCCGGACGCGCCGAACCCGGCGAAGGCCGCCTCCAGCACGACGATCCGCAGCCCCGGGTCAGCCCGCTTCAGGTAGTAGGCGGTCCACAGGCCGGTGAAGCCGGCTCCGACGATGCACACATCCGCCTCGGCCGGCCCAGGAAGGGCGGGCCGCAGGGCCGGGATGCCGCGAGCTTGCCACCAGTACGACACCTCGCCGTTGCGCATCTCGCCTCCTGATCCGCACGCACCCCGCCCCGTTCGGGATAATGATCGTAAATGCCGCTGAAGCCGCACCTGGTCCGAAGCGGATCCCCGCTCTGGTCCCCAGCGGGCCTTTGGTGATCTTCGGCGAGGGTAGCGTCAGGGTATGCGACTTGGGGTGCTGGACGTGGGGTCCAACACGGTGCACTTGCTCGTGGTGGACGCCTACCCGGGCGCGCGGCCGTTGCCCGCCTTCTCGCACAAGGCCGAGCTCAAGCTGGCCGCGAACCTGGAGGACGGCAGCGCGCTGTCCGGCGCCGGCGAGAACAACCTGCGCGCCGTGGTGGAAGAGGCGCTGCGCATCGCCGAGGACAAGGGCGTCGAGGACATCATCGCCTTCGCGACGTCGGCGGTCCGCGACGCGGACAACGGCGAGCAGGTCCTGGCCCGGATCCGCAAGCAGACCGGTACCCAGATCAACGTGATGACCGGGCCGGACGAGGCCCGGCTGACGTTCCTGGCCGCCCGGCGCTGGTTTGGCTGGTCTTCGGGCCGGCTGCTGGTGATCGACATCGGCGGCGGGTCGCTGGAGGTGGCGTCGGGCATCGACGAGGAGCCCGAGGTGGTGGCCTCGCTGCCGCTGGGTGCGGGGCGGCTGACCCGGGACTGGCTCAGCAAGGACCCGCCGTCGCGTCCGGAGGTGCGCGGCATGCGCAAGCACGTGCGGGCCGAGATCGCCCGGGGCGTCGGCGGCATGCTGCGGCAGGGACCGCCGGATCAGGTTGTGGGTACCTCGAAGACGTTCCGTCAGCTGGCGCGGATCGCGGGCGCGGCCCCGTCCGGCGATGGTCCCTACGTCAAGCGCATCCTGCGCCACGCCGACGTGGCCGATCTGGCCGAACGGCTGCCCAAGATGACCCACTCCGAGCGGGCCAGGCTGCCCGGGGTCTCGGCCGGCCGGGTGGCGCAGCTGCCGGCTGGGGCTGTCGTGGCCGACGCCATCTTGGAGCTGCTCGGGGTGGATCAGCTCGAGCTGTGCCCCTGGGCGCTGCGCGAGGGCGTCATCCTGCGGCGCCTGGATTTGCTCGCGCAGGGCCTGGGCACCGGGGCCTGACACACCGAGCCGGACACACCAAGCCGGACACAGAGAGCCGGACACACGGGACCTGTGACACCGGGGCCAGACGCGACGCGGGGCCGGGGCATGGCGCCCCGGCCCGCTGCGTCGGGCCGCTAGTTGTCGCTGTTGGGCATGACCCGCAGGCCCGCGGTCTGCTCCTCGGGGTCCATGACCGCGGCCGGGCGGGGCTGGGCCCGCAGCTTCTCCGTTGCGGCGGGCCGCGTCGCGCCCGGCTCGGGCCGGGTATCGGCCTGATTCTGGAGCGGCTGGTTCTGGACCGGCTGGTTCTGGACCGGCTGGTTCTGGACCGGCTGGTTCTGGACCGGCTGGGACTGGGCCGACTGGGACTGGGTGGCCGGGCGGGACGGGGCCCCCGGCCGGCCC
>JBAPYC010000792.1:0-6600 GCA_049284535.1 Streptosporangiaceae bacterium | reverse complement strand
CCGCCTGCCTCGACGGCGCGCCGCGCCGTGCCTTGCTCTTCTTGCTCACCGCGACATACTACGGCGCCTCGCCCATGTCTTCGGGGTCCATGTCTTCGGGGTCCATGTCTTCGGGGCTCATGTCAGCGATGGCTAACGGGGCGGGGACGGGGGCCTGGGCTGCCAGGGAGATTATGCAGGGACGCAGCAGGCTGATGACCTGTGCCGGGTCGGCGGTGGCGAGCTCGCCGGATGTGATGAGGTGCCGGGAAACCACGACGCCGAGGATGATGGCGCCGATGATTGCGGCCCGCAGGCTCGCGTCGTCAGCGGGGATGGCCTGCGCGATCTGCGTCTCGTAGCGGGCGATGGCCACGCTGGCGGCGCTGGCAGCCTCGGGAGTGGTCAGCATCGACCGCAAGAGGGTCAGCGACGCTGCCGGCTCGTTTGCCAGCCGGTCGGCGAGCGTGGCGAGGATCTGCTCGGCCGCCTGTCCGGGCGCTCCGCTGACCTCTGGGAGGGGGGCAGCGTCGATCACCCGCCGGAATAGCTCCTGCTTGGACCCGAAGTAGTGCATGACCAGGCCCGCGTCCACGCCCGCGGCCGAGGCGACGGCCCGGATGGTGGTCCGTTCGTACCCCGCGGCCAGGAAGAGCTGGGTCGCGGCGTCGAGGATGCGCGCTTCGGTGCGGCGGCGCTGCTCGGCACGCGAATTGGGCGGGGGAGTGGTCACTGGCTCATTCTACGAGCGTTGACACAGCGCCCGATTCGTTCTACGTTTGTTCAATCAACGTGTGTTGAATGAAATCGCCTGACTGAGGGAAACTCACATGCCATCCGCTACGCCTGCCGACGTCCTAGCCCAGCGCCGCCACCTGATCCTGAGCGGGGATATCAACGGCTTCGTCAACCTGTTCGCGCCCGATGCGGTGATCGAGGGACCCTTCACGGGGCCGCCGGGCACACCCCTGCGCCTGGAAGGCCGGGAGGCGATCCGCGAGTATTCGCGCCACGTCATGGCGCCGCCGCTGCGGCTGGAGGACTTCGAGGTGGTCGAGCTTTATCAGACCCAGGATCCGGAGGTGGTGATCGTCGAGCTGCGGACCAAGGGGACCGTGACCACGACGGGCCGGTCATTCACGGCGACGTCCATCCAGATCCTGCGGATCCGGGAGGGCCAGATTGTGCTCTTCCGCGACTTCGCCGATTCCCGGGTCCTGGAAGACGTGATCTCCGAACCGCGCCCGGAAAGCTGATGCAGCCGGAAATGCCTAGTCAACTGCGGTACCAGGTCAACCGAAGGAGATCATAGTGTTTGCCCGTGTCATCACCGGCCAGACCACGCCCGATGGATTCGACGGCGTCATCCGCTTCGCACAGGAGCAGCTTCCAGGCACTCGGGCCCAGCCGGGATTCAGGGGCTTCTACCTGCTGACCGACCGCGATACCGGCAATCTCGTGACCATCTCGCTGTGGGACACCCGGGATGATCTCCGGGCGCTCGAAGCCTACGCCGCGCAGCTGAACAGCGAGGCCGCAGAGTCCATCAACGTCGCGCCGGCGCCGGCGAAGATCTACCAGATCGAGATCGCCCACCTGGCGTAGTCACTCCGGCGCGCCAGTACGCGGGCGCTCAGGGCAGCCCACGCGCCTGCGCTCCGGCCGTGATTCCTGGTTCATTCCTCTGGTGCGTCCGCCGTGGCCCGCGCCCCCAGCCGTCGGAACTCGGCGTCGAGGGCGCTGATGAGGTGCCCGAACGTGACCTCCACCGACTCGGGCAGACCGAACCCGCCTGCGATCTGCAGCGTCGCCATCCCGTGACAGGCGGCCCGCCACATGCGCACGGCGTGGATGAGGTCGGCGTCGGCCAGGTGGTAGCCCGCCAGAGCCGCGGCGATGACATCGAAGGCCTGGGTAGCGACCTCGATGTGCTCCTCGTCACCTGGGGCCGGAGCCAGCACGCTGGCCGAGTACCGGCCCGGCCGGGTCAGCGCGTAGGACCGGTAGGCGGCCGAGGCGGCATGCAGCGCCCCGGCTCCGGCTACGCCCGTGGCCGCCCGGGCCACCACGCCGGTGATCTCACGCACGCCCAGCAGGGCGATGCCGCGCCGGACCTCCTCCAGCCCGCTCACGTGCTTGTACAGGCCGGGCAGGGAGACCCCGCAGCGCTGCGCGACCGCCGCCAGGGTGAGCCGGTCCAAGCCCACCTCGTCGGCGACGGCCGCGGCTTGCGAGATGATCCGCTCCGGGGTCAGCCCGGCGCGCGGCATGCCCTAGCTTTCCGTCACGGCGGAGCTGTCCTTCATGCCGATCATGATGCCGCAGCCGGTGATGAACGCCAGCAGCAGCACCAGGGCGGGTCCGGCCGCGGTCGCCAGGGACGTCACCAGGAACAGGTAGACCAGGCCGGAACAGGTGATGGCGACGGCCAGCGCCGCACCGGTCCAGCGCAGCCACCGGGGCAGCGCCACCGTGGCCGCCCCGGCCGCGCCGAGAACGGCCAGCGCGAGCATCTTCACCCCGTCCATCCGGTTCACGCTCTGGTACAGGGCGTGCGCCAGGCCCGGCGCCGAGGTGGCGGCCAGTATCAGCCCGAGGATGAACTGCAGCGCCGAGATGGCCGCGGCCGCCAGGCCGGAGACAAGGGCGATCCGCGCGGTGCGAGGCGCCCCGTGCCGGCGGGCGGTCCGGGCCAGCGCGGCCGAGATGACGGCGATGCCGATCGCGGGCAGGCCCTCGGTCAGTGTGAACTGCGCGGCCAGGGCCGGCCCGTGGCCGCGCAGAGCCGCCACGATCGCGGGACCGGAGGCGCGCAGGCCCGGGCCCGGAGCGGGCACGGCCAGCCCCGCGATCCAGGACAGCGTGTAGCCGACTCCAGCTATCCCGGGGATGGTCAGCAGCCGCGCCTTTCCGGCGCGGGTCTTCGCGGCCTGGTCTGGCCCGCCCTTACGGGCAGAGGTCGCACGAGCCGAGGTTGCATGGGCATCGGCTGCATGGGCATCGGGAGCATTGAGTACGTGTTGGTTAATTGCCATATCTTTAAGTTAATCCAATTAACCATGCCGTACAAGCCTTTTATCGGCGGTCGGGGCGGTCGTGGCGTCGTGGTGGTCGTGGTGAGTCCGGCGATTCAGGCGTGCCCAGCGCCCGGCGCTACGGCCAGGCGACGGCGCGGACTACGCCCACGTCGGCCTCCCCGCCCATCACCGGGACGGTAGCGAGATGGTCCGGGACGGCGGCGCCGAGCCTGCGCAAAGCCGCCACGGTGACCGGGGTACGGCCCCGGGCCATCCCGTCGTCGATCTTGAGGGCGCCGGCCCGCCCGTCAGCGAACGCGAACGCCACCACCCCTTCAGCGCCCCCCTTGACTAGCAGGCCGGGCACCGCGTTCATCAGGTAGCGCTCGTCCCGGGCGGTGCCGCTGGTCCACTCCGGATACGCCCGCATGACGTCGGCCACCCGCCGTTCCGGCGTGCCCGCCGGCGCGAGCACCAGCCTCCGGAACGCCGCGGCCAGGCTCGCCAGCGTGAGCGCGAACAGCGGCGCGCCGCAGCCGTCGACCCCGGTGGCCGCCACCCGCTCGCCCGCCAGCTCCTCCACGGTGTCCCGGATGGCCTGCTGCAGCGGATGGGCGGGGTCCAGGTAGGTCCGTGTCGGCCAGCCGTTGCGCACACAGGTGGCCAGCATCGCCGCGTGCTTGCCCGAGCAGTTCATCTGGATCCTGGCGGGATCCCCGCCGCGGGCTATCACCCGGCGCGCGGTCTCCGGGTCCAGCGGCCAGGCCGCCGGGCAGCGCAGGTCGTCCTGCGTCAGGCCCGCGCCGGACAAGATCTTGCGCACGCCGCCGACGTGGAAATCCTCACCCGAATGGCTGGCCGCGGCCAGCGCCAGCAGCTCCCCGTCCAGGTCCAGCCCCCGGCGGAGCATCGCGGCGGCCTGCAGCGGCTTGTTCGCCGACCGCGGGAAGCACGGCACAGTGGTGTGCCCGACGTCGATGACCTGGGTGCCGTCGGCGGCCAGCCCAGCGACCGCCCCGCGGTGCCATGATTCGGTGAATCCCGAACGCACCACCTCGGCAACGACCGGGTTCGGCTCCTGGTGTTCGGTGAAGATCGTCATCCCGGCAGTCTGCCGGATGCGCGATGCTCGATACCCGATGGCTGCCAGCGGACCCGGTACCCTGCCGTGTTATGCGGGTTGTGGTGCAGCGTGTCAGCCGGGCTAGCGTGACGGTGGACGGCCGGGTCGTCGGCGCGATCGAGGAGCCCGGGCTGCTCGTCCTCCTTGGCGTGACCCACGGCGACACCGCTGAGCAGGCGGCCAGGCTCGCCGCCAAGCTCTGGGGACTGCGCATCCTGGACGGTGAGAAGTCCTGCTCTGACGTTGGCGCGCCGTTGCTGATCATCAGCCAGTTCACGCTGTACGCGGACGTGGCCAAGGGCCGCCGCCCCTCCTGGTCGGCCGCGGCGCCCGGCCCGGTGGCCGAGCCGCTAGTCGGCACGGTGGTGCAGGCGCTGCGTCAGCTGGGCGCGCGGGTCGAGACCGGCGTGTTCGGCGCCGACATGAAAGTGTCCCTGGTCAACGACGGCCCCGTTACCGTCGTCTTCGACGTGTAGCGCCCGGTGTCAGGGCGCCCGGCGTCAGGAGCCGGCGCTCGGGTCCGCCGAGGGACCCAGCCCGGCCAGCACGCACTGCGGCCTCGCCTTCAGCGATACCTGATCGTGGTCCTGATAGGACTGCTGGCAGAACGAGCGCGCCTGCGCTCCGCAGTAGTGCAGCGTGGCCCCGCCGGTAGAGCTGGCCACGGTGACGTTCACGCATCCGTGACCGGAGGCCCCGTACTTGTCGCTCGAGAATGCCCCCCAGATGCCCAGCCCGGCCAGGAGAAGCAGCACCACCACAGCGATGACGCCAAAGGTGCGCTTCTGCCGGGTGCTGAGACGGCCCGCCCGCGGCATGGTCTTGGAGTACATGACAGCACAGTGTAGGAGGACCGGGATCGGGGACTGCCGCCGGAAGGTGCTGTGTTAGCGTCAGCCGCAAACAAGCCTGGCCTGGGAGGCACCGAGGTGGTAACGCGCGATACGCGATGGCCTGCTGGCACCCCCTGCTGGGTCGAGCTCAGCGTCCCCGACGTGCCGAAGGCAGCCGCGTTCTATGCCTCGCTCCTCGGCTGGGACGTCCGGTCCGCCAGCCCGGACCCGGGCGGCTACGCCATCGCCCACTGCCGGGACCAGATCGCGGCGGCGATCACCCCGGCGTCCGGGCCGCCGGACGCCCCGCCGGCCTGGATGACCTACCTGGCTGCCGACGACGTCGACCCGGTCGCGGCGAAGATCACGGCTGCGGGCGGCCAGCTGACGCACGGCCCGGCGGACGTGGGGGAGGAAGGCCGGATGGCCGTCGCCGTCGACCCGGCCGGAGTCGCGTTCGGCCTGTGGCAGGGCGGGCGCACCACCGGGGTCGGCCTGGCCAACGAGTCCGGCGCGCTGACCTGGAACGAGCACATGAGCTGGGACTTCGACGCCGCGAAGGCCTTCTACCGTGCCGTGTTCGGCTACGACTTCCAGGACGTGAGCGAGGGCAGCTTCCGGTACGCGATGCTCCAGGTCGACGCGCGTGAGGTCGGTGGCATCGGCCAGTGGCCGGAGGGGACCCCGGCCGGGACGCCGGCCGGGTGGAGCGTCTACTTCGCCGTGCCGGACACCGACGCCGCCGTGGCCGCGGTGACCGGGCTCGGCGGCGCCGCCCTGCAGCCCGTCCGGGACAGCCCGTACGGCCGGATGGGCGTCGTGACCGACAACCAGGGCGCGGTCTTCTGCCTGATCAGCAGCCCCGAGCGCGGCGTCCCCGAGCTCGGCAGCCCTGGCTCTGGCTAGTTGTCCTGCTCGGTCGGGCGCACCAGTACCTCGTTGACGGACATCGCCCGGGGCCGGGTGACGATGAAGGCGATCAGCTCGGCGATGTCCGGTGCGGTCATCTTCTCGGTCTGCGCGAACCGCTCGCGGTGCCGCTCCTGGACTTCCGGGCGGTTGTGGCTGACCAGTTCGGTGTCCACCGCGCCCGGCTCGACCACGCTGACCCGGACGTGCCGCCGGGTCACCTCCTGCCGCAGCGCCTCGCTGAACGCGCCGACCCCGTGCTTGGTGGCGTTGTAGACCGCGCTGCCGTTGCGCGGCACCCGGCCGGCCACCGAGCTCACGTTGACCAGGTCCGCGACCTGGCGGGGGCTGCTGGCGGCCGCCTCCAGCAGGTGGGGGAGGGCCGCGTGGGTGCAGTACAGCAGGGCGGACAGGTTGAGGTCGACCATGTTGCGCCACTCGTCCAGCGGTGCGCCCACGGCCGGCCCGAGCAGCATGACCCCCGCGTTGTTGACCAGCGTGTCCAGCCGGCCGAACTCGGCCACGGTCTGCTCCACCATGGCCCGGGCCTGCGGTTCGCTGGTCACGTCGGCCGTGATGGCCAGCGCCCGGCCGCCATCGGCGGTGATCTTGTCCGCCAGCCCGGCGATCCGCTCGGTCCGCCGCGCGGCTAGCGCGACGGCCGCGCCCAGCCCGGCCAGCGCCTCGGCCGTGGCCGCCCCGATACCGCTCGATGCGCCCGTGATGAGCGCCACGGTGC
>JBAPYC010000791.1:0-2677 GCA_049284535.1 Streptosporangiaceae bacterium | reverse complement strand
GCCGTAGCCAGCCAGTGGGCCGTCGCGGCGGCCGTGCCCCGTCCGCCGTCACCGGCAGGGCGCCCGGCGTCGGGCTCGTCCGTCAGCAGGCGGTACTCGATTCCCGCCTCTTCCAGCGCGGGCAGCTGGGGATGCGCCGGCGGCGCGAGCACCAGGGAAGCCGAGCGCAGCGCCTGCCAGGCCTGCCAGCTGAGCAGTCCCGGCGCCACCCGGCCACTGGTGGTCAGGACGATCAGCAAGCCGGGGTGGCCCCCGCGGACGACGAGGCCTTGGCCGGTCCCGAGGTCCGGAATCCCGCGAACGGCGCGGTCACGATCTGGAAGGAGGAGTAGTCCAGCCGGCCGTACTGCGGGTTGATCTCGATCTTCAGGGACTTGGCCGCCTGGCACTGGGCCTTATTGAGCTTGTTCGTGGCGGCCGTCTGCTGCGCGGTGGTGCTGGGCAGCGTGCCGCCGTTGGCCTGCTCGGCGAACTGGGTCTCGATGGCCTGGTAGCGGCCCAGCTCGGCGGACTTGTTCGGCGGGATCCCGTTGGCCGCCAGGATCAGCGGCAGGGTGACGTTCTGCACGCCCGCCTGCTGCGCCTCGGACTTGGCCGTTGAATAGATCTCGTCGAGTGCCTGCTGGGACTGGGCGGTCGAGACCGTGATGCCGGACTGCTGGGCCAGCTGCTCGGTGACCTGGAACTTGACCAGCCAGCCCAGCGTCTCCTGGGTCAGCTGGGTCTGGCTCAGCGAGATGACACCGGGGTACTTCTTGACGGTCTGGCTCAGGTTGGTGACGTCGGTGTTGAGGGTCGCGATCGTGATCCGCTGGCTGCCCACGATGGCCGCTGAGCCGAACTTGACCGGGCTGCCGCACCCGGCCACCAGCAGGCCGGCGCCAAGTACGCCCGCCGCCGCGGCGGACACCCGGACCAGCCTGCGGAGCACTGAGCCCTTAGAAAGCACCGCGCCCTGCCTTCTCATCTTCGCCCTTTCACGCTCTGACCTCTAGGCGGCCGGATCAGCGAGTATCGACCGGATAACTTCGCCGCACCAGGCCAGCAGTCCGGTGTCCCGCAACGGCTGCCCGCCGATAGTAGCGGTCTTCGGCACTGGTACGAGCATCGTACGCACTGCCGGTTTGAGGATCGTCTTCGGGTACAGCCGCTGGACCCGGACCTGCCGGGAGTCCGGCAGCTCGACCGGCGCGAACCGGATGTGCTGGCCCGCCGCGGTGATGTCGGAAAGCCCGGCACGCCGGGCCACGGTGCGCAGCCGCGCCACCTCGAGCAGGTTGAGCACCGGCTCGGGCGGCTCACCGTACCGGTCGGACAGCTCCTCGAGCACCGCGGTGATGTCGGCCTCGGAGTCGACGGCGGCGATCCGGGTGTAGGCCTCCAGCCGGAGCCGCTCGCCCGGCACGTAGTCGTGCGGGATGTGGGCGTTGACCGGCAGCTCCACCCGGACCTCGGGCTTCTCGGCCGGGCCGTCGCCCTTGAGCTCGCTGACCGCCTCGCCGATCATCCGGACGTACAGGTCGAACCCGACCCCGGCGATGTGCCCGGACTGCTCGCCGCCGAGCAGGTTCCCGGCCCCCCGGATCTCCAGGTCCTTCATGGCCACGTACATGCCCGCGCCCACCTCGGTGTGCTGGGCCACGGTGGCCAGCCGCTCGTGCGCGGTCTCGGTCAGGCTCCGCTCGGGCGGGTACAGGAAGTAGGCGTAGGCCCGTTCCTTGCCACGGCCGACCCGGCCCCGGAGCTGGTGCAGCTGGGACAGCCCGTACATGTCGGCCCGGTCGATGATCAGCGTGTTGGCGTTCGGGATGTCCAGGCCGGACTCCACGATCGTCGTCGCGACCAGGACGTCGTAGTTGCGCTCCCAGAAGTCGACCATGATCTTTTCCAGCTCGTGCTCGTTCATCTGGCCGTGCGCCACGCCGATCCGCGCCTCGGGGACCAGCTCGGCCAGCTGGGCGGCGACCTTGCGGATCGAGCTGACCCGGTTGTGCACGTAGAAGACCTGGCCGTCGCGCAGCAGCTCGCGCCGGACCGCGGCCGCCACCTGCTTGTCGTCGTAGGCCCCGACGAAGGTGAGCACGGGGTGCCGTTCCTCCGGCGGGGTCAAGATGGTGGACATCTCCCGGATCCCGGCCACGCCCATCTCCAGCGTGCGCGGGATCGGGGTGGCCGACATGCCCAGCACGTCCACCTCGGTGCGCAGCCGCTTGAGGTACTCCTTGTGCTCGACCCCGAAGCGCTGTTCCTCGTCGATGATGACCAGCCCGAGCCGGGCGAACCTGGTCTCCGGGGAGAGCAGCTTGTGCGTGCCGATGACCACGTCCACCGAGCCGTCGGCGAGCCCGCGCAGGGTCTCGGCCGTTTCCGTGCTGCCCTGGAACCGCGACAGCGGCTTGACCGTGACCGGGAACGGCGCGTACCGCTCGGAGAAGGTGGAGAAGTGCTGCTGGACCAGCAGCGTGGTCGGTACCAGCACGGCGACCTGCTTGCCGTCCTGGACCGCCTTGAACGCGGCCCGCACCGCGATCTCGGTCTTGCCGTAGCCGACGTCGCCGCAGATCAGCCGGTCCATCGGCACCGGCCGCTCCATGTCCTGCTTGACCTCGTCGATGGCGCCGAGCTGGTCCGGCGTCTCCACGTACGGGAAGGCGTCCTCGAGCTCGCGCTGCCAGGG
>JBAPYC010000790.1:0-1985 GCA_049284535.1 Streptosporangiaceae bacterium | reverse complement strand
ATGTGGGCTTCGGCCGGGTCCACACCGTGGACGACGAGACCCTGGTGGATACCCGCATCGCCCGGGTGGAGCCGGTCGACGCGGTCCTGGCGGCCAGCCACCCGCTAGCCGGCCGGGACGAGATCAGCCCGTCCGACCTGCGTGGCAGCACGCTATGGTGCCCGGCATCGCTGGACCGGCTCGACTTCCTGCGGCACTTCGCCGGCGAGTTCGGGATCGCCGCTGCCGACGGCGGCGTCAACCTGGGCCTGGACCACCTCATCGACCGGGTCCGCGCCGACCCGGGCCGGTTCACCCTGCTGCCTGCCGACCTGCCGCTGCCCGACCGCACCGGGCTGCGATCGGTCCCGCTGGCCGGACCGGTCCCGCTGTATGCCTGGTCGCTGGTCTGGCGCCGCCAGGACCGGCATCCCGGCGTCGACGCCCTGCTCCGCTCGTTCGCCGAGACCGGGCGCCGGCTCCGGTGGCTGGATTATGATCCCGGCCGCGACTGGCTGCCCGCCGCCGACCGGGCGGCGCTCACGGGCCCGGGCTGAGCCACCGCCCGAACCAGTCCCTGGTCCGTCGGAGCAGGTCAGCCTGGTGGTCCCGCTCCAGGATCGGATGCCCTTCGCGCGGGTAGATGACCAGCTCGTGTTCGGCGCCGTACTGGCTGAGTGCGCGGTGGAAGTAGATCGCCTGGCCCACGGGCACGTTGGTGTCCTCCCGGCCGTGCACGATCAGCACCGGGGTGCGGACCCGGGACGCGTAGCTGACCGGGCTGAGCTGGTCGTGGCGGTGCGGTCCGGCGTTCTCCCAGCCGCACCCGCCGCCCAGGCCGGCCTCCTGCAGGCCCAGCTCTCCCACGCCGGTCTGCATGCCCCAGTCGCAGATGCCGGCGCCCATGAGGGCGGCCTTGAACCGGCCGGTCTGCCCCACGGCCCAGGCGGCCATGAAGCCACCGTGGCTCCACCCGCCGATACCGAGCCGGTCCGGGTCGGCCACTCCCCCGGCGACCAGCAGGTCGATCCCGGTGAGAATGTCGGTCCACTCCTGCGTACCGACCGCGCCGGCCACGGACACGGCGAACTCGTGGCCGTGGCCCGCGCTTCCGCGCGGGTTCGGCAGGAAGACCGCGTAGCCGGCGGTGGCCAGCCATTGCCCCGATGGCCACCAGGCGAGCGCGAGACTGTCCGCGTACCGGCCATACGGTCCGCCGTGCACCAGCGTGACCAGCGGGAACGGCCCGTCAGCACGGCTGCGCCCGGCCGGCAGGATGAGCAGGCCGTCCAGGGCCAGTCCGTCGGAGGCGTGATACGAGAGCCGCTCCTGGGTGCCCCAGGTGATCCCGCGCAGCTCCGGCCGCGTGTCGCTGAGCCGGGTCAGTGACCCGCCCAGCGGGCCGGCGTGGACCTCCGGCGGCTGGTAGGCGGTGCTCAGCCGGAGGGCGATCGACTCCCCGGAACCGCTCACGGTGAGCGAGTCGGCCCGGCCGGTCCAGGCCTGAACCCGGCCGAACTGGCCGCGCTCCGGGTCCAGCCAGTACAGCGCGGTGTCCAGCCCGTCGGCGAACAGCGCCAGCGGTGGTTTGCCCGGTACCTGGACCAGTTCGGCCGGGCACACGTCCAGGCCTGCGGTCAGGTTGCGGTGCGGCCCCTCCGGGGGGACGTCGAAGATCGCGTCGCCGCCGACCGGTCCGGGCGGGGTAATCGCCAGGTAGGCCACGTGCCAGCCGTCCTTCGCCTGCCACCAGGCCGGGGAGCGCGCGTCCAGCCCGGCCGGTCCCAGGTCGCGTACCTGCCCGGTGCTCAGGTCGGCTACGTGCAGCCGGGCAGTGAAGGCGCCCGGCTCGTCCTCGGGCCGATCCCAGCTGATCACCGCCAGGGCTTCCCCGTCCGGCCGGGCCGCGATCTCCACGACGTGCCGGTCCCCGAGACCAGCTACCGGCTCCAGTTCGGCGCGGCCCGGCTCCAGCCCGGTGCTGCCTTGGTCCAGCTGCCATAGCC
>JBAPYC010000789.1:0-2337 GCA_049284535.1 Streptosporangiaceae bacterium | reverse complement strand
GTTCTGATGCGACGGTTCACCATGGAGTGAGTAGCAGGGTAAGCCCGGGCACGAACATGACGCCCGTTCGGTCCCTTTCAGAGCCTCGCCGTCGCCTGCCCTGACGCCGGATGTGACCGCGCATTCCCCAGCAGCCCCTGTGCGGCCAGCGCATCGCCTCAGGGCCAGCAAGATCTCGGCCTCCATCGGGCGGTCTCCGACGCCGCGGATCAGGGGGCTCACTTATGATGTCTGCCGCAACCGATCGCGAGTGAAGGCGATCCTGTCTGGCGTTGACCAGGAGGTCCTGCGTTGAGCCCTGCTTCTGGAGCACCAGCCAGCACAGGCCTGCAGCATAGTTACGTCGAAGCGGCGGGATTGCGGTTCCATGTCGTCGAGAGCGGCACCGGACCGCTCGTCCTGCTGCTGGCCGGCTTTCCGCAGAGCTGCTACGCCTGGCGCAAGATGATGCCGCTGCTCGCCACGCAATTCCGTGTCGTCGCGGTCGACCTGCCCGGGCAAGGAGACTCGGACAAACCAATGGATGGGTACGACACCCAGACAACGGCAGCGCGCATTCATGCGCTAGCCCAGACTTATGGTGAACAGCGCTATTTCCTCGTCGGCCACGATATCGGGGGGTGGGTCACTTACCCCTACGCCGCCCAGTACGCGGAGAGCCTGCGTGGCGCCGTGATCCTGGATGCCAACATTCCCGGTATCAGCCTCCAGCCAAGCATCGCTCTTGGTCCTGACAGCTGGAGAAGCTGGCACTTCTTCTTCAATGCCATCGCCGACCTGCCTGAAGCCCTGCTGGCCGGCCGGGAGCGCGTGCTGATCGAATGGTTCTTCAGCCGCAAGGCGGCTAACAACCTTGCCGCCTTCAGCACAGAAGATATCGATGAGTATGAGCGCTGCTATAAGATGCCCGGCGGCCTGCGCGGCATGCTGGGTTATTATCGCGCCGTCGGGCAAGATATGGAACAGAACAGACAGCTGGCCAGGCGGCCCACCTCGGTTCCCCTGCTCGTCCTCGGAGCCGACGCCGGCAGCGCTCCTGACCTTTTCGAGGCTATGCGGCCACTGGCCACGAATGTCAGAGGAGGCGTAATCGCGCAAAGCGGCCATTATATTCCGGAGGAGCAGCCGGCCGCACTCGCCGGAGCCATGGTGGATTTCTTCGCCGAAGTCGGGTGAGGTCAGCCCGTTCGGGTGAAGATCAGGGTTCAGGGTTCGGGGCGGCCGATGGCGACGTCTACGCCGGGCGAGTAGTGCACCAGCGGCTCGCCTTCAGGAGCGGGCAGGCCGGCCGCGGTGAGCAGGTGGTCTTCCAGGACCCGGGCGTGAGCGCGGTACAGGGGCCAGGGCTGGTGGCAGGCGCGGGCAGAGACCGGGCGGCGGCCGGTGGCGCTGAACAGCATCCAGCGGGCGGTCAGGAAGTGCTCGAGCTCGGTGACGTCGGCCGGGGCGATCGGCGCGCCGATGCCGATACGCAGGCGGCTGGTGACCGGGCGCGGCCGCTGTGACGAAGCTGGCCAGCGGCGGCGGGACAGGTAGGCGATCTCGTTGCCGCGTTCGCCCAGCCGCATCGACGACCAGAAGTACGGCAGGCGGTAGGGGGTGGCTCGCGCGGCGAGGACCGCGCCCAGGCGGGACGCGTCGAGGGAGAAGAACCAGATGCCGGAGCGCCCCGCGTGGTCGCGGACGTAGGTGCGCACGTTCGTTTCGCAGAAATTTGATACCCAGGGCACCCGCCGGCCGCCTGGCGTGGCCACACGCATGTAGAACGGCACGAGACCAACCCATGCCGCACCGTCGTACGTCTCGACGTCCAGGCCGCCGGGCAGCAGCCGCTGCACGTCGGCGGGCTCGAACGGCCAGTGCAGGAACGTCAGCCGTTCCCACCGCTGCCGCATGACCGGCCGGTCGATGGTGAACGGGCAGGCGCCCACAGCACCCGGGGTCTGCGTGGTCATGCCTTTAGTCTGCGAGGCCGGAAGTCTGGCGAGTGCAGCGGGGCGGCTGGATCACGGGATGGTGAGTACCGGGTAGGACGACTCGTGCAGCAGCCGGACCGGGACCGAGCCGATGACGCGGTGCGGGACATGATGAGAGCGGCCGGTCACGATAACGGGTGTGCTGGCCGGCTCGGCGGCGGCGTACATGCCGGCTGCGTCAAGAATCGCGTCCGCGGCCGATTCCTGGCGGCGCTCGAACGTGTACGGCACGCCTGCCGCGGCCGCGATCTCCTTAGCGGCCTCAGCCACGCCGGCGGCCTTCTCATCGCGGTCCTCGTCCATCTCGGTTCGGCCGAATCCGGACAGGTCGCTGTCGATGAGCGCGTGGTCGGCATAGATG
>JBAPYC010000788.1:0-9470 GCA_049284535.1 Streptosporangiaceae bacterium | reverse complement strand
GACACCGAGGCCGTGCTCGCGGCCATCGCCCGGGCTGGGCTCACGCCGGCCAACGTGAACACGACCGGGCAGATCGTCGCGGCCGGGACGCTGGAGGAGCTGGCCGCGTTCGCGGCCGAACCGCCGCCGGGCGCCCGGCTGCGCCCGCTGCAGGTCGCCGGGGCCTTCCATACCCGGTACATGGCCCCGGCCGTCGCGGCGCTGCGGGACGCGGCCGCCGGCACCGAGGTCAGCGACCCGGGGATCCCGCTGCTGTCCAACGCAGACGGCGCGGCGGTCACGACCGGCAAGGAGTGGCTGGAGCGGATCATCGCCCAGGTGGCCGCGCCGGTGCGCTGGGATCTGTGCATGTCCACCATGGCCGGCCTGGGCGTGACCGGGTTCATCGAGCTGCCGCCCGCGGGCACGCTGACGGCTCTGGCCAAGCGGGCGCTGCCCGGCGTGGCCCAGCTGGCCCTCAAGACCCCGGATCAGCTCAGTGCGGCCCGCGAGCTGATCGGCGAGCACCTGTCCGGGCCCCATGCCCACGGCCACAGTCACCTGCCGGAATGGCGGATAGTGGTGGCGCCCACGTCGGGTACCTTCCGCTCCCCGGCCGGTGCCGCCCTCACCGCGGCGCCCCTTACCTCGGATCTGGGCATTGTCCTGGCCCGCGGCGGTGAGAAGCCGGTCGCCGCCCCCTGGCCAGCGGAGATCATCGAATGGCTGGTGGAAGACGGGGACCCGGTCAGCGAGGGCCAGCCTCTTGTCCGCATCCAGCCCAGGGAAGGCGCATGACCTTCAGCCAGGTTCACCCGAACCCCTCTTTCACCCCCGCGGGGGGCGCGCGCATCCTGTCGTTCGGCGGATACCAGCCGGGCAACATGGTGACCAATGACGACCTCGCCGCCCGGGTCGAGACCAGCGACGAGTGGATCCGCAGCCGGGTCGGCATCGAGAGCCGCCGGTTTGCCGGGCCGGACGAGACCGTGGCGGACATGGCCGTGGTGGCCGGGGGCAAGGCCCTGGCCGCCAGCGGCCTGTCCCCCGCCGACATCGACCTGGTCATCGTGGCCACCTGCAGCAACGAGGTGTCGATCCCGAACGTCTCCGCGTCGGTGGCGCACCGGCTCGGCATCGTGGCGCCGGGCGCCTACGACATCAACGCCGCCTGCGCCGGCTTCTGCTACGCGCTGGCTAACGCCTCGGACGCGATCCGGGCGGGCACGGCCCGGCACGCCCTGGTCATCGGGTCAGAGAAGATGACCGCGTGGATCGACCCCGACGACCGCTCCACCTGCATCATCTTCGCGGACGGCGCGGGCGCGGTGGTGGTCGGCCCGGTCACCGACGGCGAGCCGCCGGGCATCGGCCCGGTCGCCTGGGGCAGTGCCGGCGACCTGGCCAGCAGGATCGAGATCCCCAACCGGCGCTCCTACATGTACCAGGAGGGCCAGGCCGTCTTCCGGTGGGCGACCACGACCTTGCACCCGATCGCGGCGCAGGCCTGCGAGCGGGCCGGGGTGGCCGTGGACGACCTGTCGGCCTTCGTCCCGCATCAGGCCAACCTGCGGATCATCGAGTCCATCGCGCGCCGGCTGGGGGTGCCGCGTGAGCGGCTGGCCGACGACATCGTGCACTCGGGCAACACGTCCTCGGCTTCCGTCCCGCTGGCGCTGGCCCACATGGCCGAGCGGGGGGACCTCAAACCGGGCTCGCCTGTGCTCCTGCTCGGATTCGGCGCGGGGTTGTGCTACGCGGCGCAGGTGATCACGGTACCCTAGCCGCGCCCCGCCGCGCCGGCTGGCCGCCGGGGCGGCTCCGGCCACCCGGCACGGGGCGGAAGAGGAATTTCGGACCCCTTTATGACAAGGAGAAACAGCCATGACAGACCAGGAGATCCTCACCGGACTTGGTGAAATCGTCGAGGAGATCGCCGGGGTGCCCGCGGATGAAGTCACGCCGGCCAAGAGCTTCGTCGACGACCTGGACATCGACTCACTCTCCATGGTGGAGATCGCCGTCGCCGCGCAGGACAAGTTCGGCGTCGAGATCCCCGACGACCAGCTCAAGGACCTGACCACGGTGCAGGACGTGGTCAACTACGTCTCCAAGAACTCCGGGGGCTCAGCGTGACAGTAGAGCGTGAAACCGTCGTCGTCACCGGGCTCGGCGCGACTACCCCGCTCGGCGGGGATGTCGCGTCGACCTGGGCGGCGATGCTGGAGGGGCGCAGCGGCGTGCAGACGCTGACCGAGCCGTGGGTGGAGTCGCTGCCGGTGCACTTCGCCGGCACGGCAGCCGCCGACCCGGTAGAGGTCGTGGGCCGCGTGCAGGCGCGCCGGATGGACCGCTGCGAGCAGTTCGGTCTGGTCGCGGCGCGCGAGGCGTGGGCCGACGCCGGGGCGCCTGAGGTCGACCCGGAGCGGCTGGGCGTGAGCGTCACCAGCGGCATCGGGGGTATCGGCTCCACGCTGACCGCCTACGACACGCTCAAGGACAAGGGCTGGCAGCGCATCTCGCCGTACACCGTGCCGATGCTGATGCCGAACGGCGCGGCCGGCTGGATCAGCATCGAGCTGGGTGCCCGGGCGGGTGCGCACGCGCTGGTCAGCGCGTGCGCGTCCGGCGCCGAGGCGATCGGCTACGGGGTCGACATGATCCGGTCCGGGCGGGCCGACGTGGTGGTGGCCGGCGGGACCGAGGCGGCCATCATGCCGCTGAACATCGGCGCGTTCGCGGTAATGCGGGCCATGTCCACCCGCAACGACGACCCGCAGCGGGCGTCCCGGCCGTTCGACAAGGCCCGGGACGGGTTCGTGCTCGGCGAGGGCGCCGGCGTGCTGGTGCTGGAGTCGCTGTCGCACGCGCGGCAGCGGGACGCCACCGTGTACGCGATCGTGGCCGGAGCCGGGTACTCCTCGGACGCTTACCACATCGCGCACCCCGCCCCGGACGGGAGCGGGGTCGTCGCGGCGATCAGCCGCGGGCTGGCCGACGCGCGCGTCGACCCGGCGCAGGTGGTCCACGTCAACGCGCACGCCACCTCCACCCCGGAGGGGGACGCGACCGAGGCGCAGGCGCTGGCCAAGGCGCTGGGCGGGGCCGTGGACGGCGTGATCGTCACCTCGACCAAGTCGATGACCGGGCACCTGCTCGGCGGCGCGGGTGCGATCGAGTCGGTGGCCGCTATCCTCGCGCTGCGCGAGCACGTGGCCCCGCCCACGATCAACCTGGACGACCTGGACGAGAACGTGCCCGTCGACGTCGCTACCGAGCCGAGGCCGCTCAGCAAGCGCGGCTCCGAGCCAATGGCAGTGATCAACAACGCGTTCGGCTTCGGCGGCCACAACGTGTCGCTGGTATTCACCGCCGCCTGACCGACGCCGCGGCGCCCCGCGCCCGCGCCTCGTTCCTGCTGACCAGTAGGGAGACCTGAGATGACCGCTCTGGACCGTACCCCGGCCGCGGCCGCGGTTCCGCCGCAGGCAGCACCGCCGCAGGCAGCACCGCCGCAGACAGCACCGCCGCAGACGGCACATGGAGCCGCCATGCTGCCCCGTGACCCGCGGGAGCGGCTGGCCGCCCTGTTCGATCCCGGCACGATGGAGCTCCTGACCGACGGCGGCGAGGAGCGCACCGGGGTGGTCGCGGGCGTCGGGCAGGTGCACGGCTCCGGGACGGTGGCGTTCGCCTCCGACGTGCGCGTGCAGGGCGGCGCCATGGGCACCGCGGGCTGCGCCGCGATCGTGGGAGCCTATGCCGAGGCGGTATCGCGCGGAGTCCCGATCGTGGGGCTGTGGCATTCCGGCGGCGCCCGGCTGGCCGAGGGCGTGGCCAGCCTGCACGCGGTGGGCACCGTGTTCGCGGCGATGACCGCGGCGTCCGGCCGGGTACCGCAGATCTCGGTGGTGCTCGGCCCGGCGGCCGGCGGCGCCGCCTACGGCCCAGCGCTGACCGACATCGTGATCCTGTCCGGCCAGGGCCGCATCTTCGTCACCGGCCCGGACGTGGTCCGCTCCGTCACCGGCGAGGACGTCGACATGGCCCGGCTGGGCGGGCCCGAGCCGCACAGCCGCCGGTCCGGCGTGGTGCACGTGGTAACCGAGACCGATACGGACGCGCTGGAGCGGGCCCGGCTGCTCGCGTCCCTGCTCAGCGACCAGGGCAAGATCTCCGAGGACGCGGAGGTGCGCGACCTGTCCGCCGTCCTGCCGGACTCCCCGCGCCGGGCCTACGACGTGCACCTGCTGACCAGCAGGCTGCTGGATTCGCCGGGCGTGGAGCTGCATCCGCGGTGGGCGCCGAACATCGTGACCATCCTGGGCCGGCTGGCCGGGCGAACGGTCGGCGTGGTCGCCAGCAACCCGATGCGGCTTGGCGGCTGCCTGGACTCGGCCTCGGCCGAGAAGGCGGCGCGCTTCGTCCGGATGTGCGATGCGTTCGGCGTGCCGCTTGTGGTCCTGGTGGACGTGCCCGGTTACCTGCCCGGCGTCGGCCAGGAATGGGACGGCGTGGTCCGCCGCGGCGCCAAGCTGCTGCACGCCTTCGCCGAGGCCTCGGTGCCGCGGGTCACGCTCGTCACCCGTAAGGCCTACGGCGGCGCCTACATCGCGATGAACTCCCGCTCGCTCGGCGCGACCAAGGTCTTCGCCTGGCCCGGGGCCGAAGTCGCCGTCATGGGCGCGGTGGCCGCCATCCGCGTCCTGCACCGCCGGACGCTGGCCTCGGTTCCCGCCGAGGAACTGCACGAGGCCGAGACCCGGCTGGCCGCCGAGCACGAGGCCACCGCCGGGGGCCTGCAGCGAGCCGTCGACATCGGCGTCATCGACGCGATCATCGACCCCAGCCAGACACGCCAGGAGCTGGCCCGGGCCATCGCGGAAGCCCCGCAACTGAAGGGCGCCCACGCCAACATCCCGCTGTAACCCGCCGGGGCTACGGGGCGATGGCCAGCAGGTCCTGAACCGGCGCCAGGTCGCCGCGGGCCGCGCAGGACGCGGCGAGCATGGCCGCGAATGCGGTGCACCAGCTCCACAGCCTGGCGGGATCCAGGTCCAAGGCGATGGCCAGCTCCTGGTTGCGCTCCTGCCAGGCGGTGACGCTGTCCGCCTGCCAGAACACCCAGTCCACGACGTCGGCCGCGGGCTCGCCCACGCTGGGCCGGGGATCGATGGCGACCAGGCCGCGGGCCGGGCCACCGTCGAGCACGTTGCCGGGGTGCAGGTCCCCGTGCAGCAGCACAGGCGGCGCGGCGGGCGCGGCGGCCAGTGATCTGGCCAGCTCCTGGCCTCGCTCCAGCCGCCCCGGCGGGACGGCCCGGGACATCGCCTCGCTGCTCGCCCGGCGGCCGGCCCAGAGCCCGAAGATGACGTCAATCCGGTCCGCCAGCGGCCCGACACCGGGCCCGGCCAGCGGGACCCTGCTGCCGTGCAGGTCCCGGATGAGACCCGCTATCTGCTCCAGGGTGACACCCGCGGCCCGGTCCGACAGGGTGGTCTCCCCCACGATGGCCTCGATCAGGAGCGCGCCGAGGCCGGGATCCGCGCCCCACACGGCGGGCACCCGGCCCGACGGCGCCCAGGCGCATAGAGCGAAGGCCTCGGTGGCGGCGATCGCTACCTCGGGTGTCACCTTCAGCATGGCAGGCCGCCCGTCAGCGCGGCGGCAGCGCAGCACCAGCGAGGTGTTACCACTGCCGGCGGGCGCGCCCAGATCGAGCTGCCAGCGCGCACAGAGCCCGGCCACCAGGGCGGGCACCCGCGGCCACCACTCCTCTAGCTGCGCGCCGAACCGGCGCCTCAGCCGCTCACGTGCCGCCTGCCAGCCGGAAGAATCGGGCTGATCCGCGGCGGAAGGCACCTGCGCTGTTACAGCAGCGGGCCGCCGCCTGTGCCCGAACCGCGGTCCGAGCTGGACGGGTCGGGACCGGTGGGCGGACCGGAGTCGGCGGGCGCGCTCGTCCCGGCGTCGCTGCCCGCGGCAGGCTCCGGCGCCTCGGTCCCGGCGCCGGCCTCGGCTGAGGTGGAGCGGTTCTCGCTGATCATCTCTTCCAGCCGGGCGGCGCGGATCCGGCGGAACGTGCGGTGCTCGCGGGCCCGGTCCAAGATGGCCACCTCGAGCTGGGCCGCGGTGTACTCCGGGGCCTCTCCGTTGCCGGAGGAGGCGGATAGCGCGCCCAGCGCGGCCTCGAACGCCCCGGACAGCGACATCCCGTCGGAGTAGCGCTCCTTCAGCGCCGCGGACACCTGGTCGGCCTGACCGCCGAACGCCACGAATCCCGGCTCGTCAGTGACCGAGCCGTCGAAGGTAATCCGGTAGATCTGGTCGTCGGCCGGGCTCGCGCCCACCTCGGCCACCACAATCTCCACCTCCCACGGCTTGGGGCTCTCGGTGAAGATGGTGCCCAGGTTCTGCGCGTAGTAGTTGGCGATGCCCCGGGCGGTCACGTCGTCCCGGTCGTACTGGTAGCCGGTGATGTCGGCGTAGGTCACCCCGGCCTTGCGCAGGTTCTCGTATTCGTTGTACCGGCCGACCGCGGCGAACCCGATCCGGTCGTAGATCTCGCTGATCTTGTGCAGCGCCCGGGAGGGGTTCGGCGCCATCATCAAGATCCCGCCCTCGTACTGCAGCGTTACGCAGCTACGGCCGCGCGCGATCCCCTGTCGCGCGTATTCGGCCTTGTCCCGCATGGCCTGCGCGGGTGAGACGTAAAACGGCATTGACACCGCGGACGCTTCCTTTACTTAGGTAGGGAGGCGGGATGGTACGGGCAGCTAGCTGTTCCGCACGGGGGCCGACGGACCGTCCGGCCGGGTCATCCGGCCCTGCACGACCTCCTCGGCGATTTGCGCCGCCTCGGCTTCGGGCAGCTTCCTGAAGCCGTCGGCGGTGATGGTAGCGATGATCGGGAAGATGCGCCGGGTCAGGTCCGGGCCGCCGGTCGCCGAATCGTCGTCGGCGGCGTCGTACAGCGCCTGAACGCACGCCACCATGGCGTCGCGCTCGGGCATGTCGTCCACGTAGAACTTCTTCAGCGCGCCCCGGGCGAACAGCGACCCCGAGCCGATGGAGTAGAACCTGTGCTCCTCGTACGGGCCGCCGGCGACGTCGTAGCTGAAGATCCGTCCCTGGCCGGTGTCCTCGTCGTAGCCCACGAACAGCGGCACCACGACGAGCCCCTGCATGGCCGCGCCGAGGTTGCCCCGGACCATCCAGGCCAGCCGGTTGGCCTTGCCCTCCAGGGAGAGCGAGCGGCCCTCCATCTTCTCGTAGTGCTCGAGCTCGACCTGGAACAGCCGGACGAACTCGATCCCCACACTGCCGGTGCCCGCGTAGCCCATGGCCGAGAACTCATCGCTGCGGAAAACCTTCTCCACGTCCCGCTTGGCGATCATGCTCCCCGCGGTGGCCCGGCGGTCGCCGGCCAGCACGGCGCCCTCGTGAGTCACGGCCGCGACGATCGTGGTGGCGTGCGGCAGGTCGCGGATCGCCTGGCTGGCTGGATCCCCGGCCGCCCCGGGTACCGTACGGCCAGGCAGCAGGCCGGGTGAGTGCGTGGCCAGGAGGTCAGCGAAGGAGGAGGTCTGCACGCCCGTCAAGCCCGCCGCAGGCCTGCCCGACGAACCTTGCATCCGCCCGGACATCCCCGGGTCCCCGGCGAACGGACCGGACTGGCTGCCGTCGAAGTACGAGCCCACACGGACCTCCTCCCGTAGTCGTAACGAACCTACTCAACAGACCCTACTGCCACGCCAAGGCGTGGCAGTACGCTCTACCGGCCGGCGCGTCCGCCTACGGCGAACCGGCCGCCGGGGGTTACTGGCCGCCCTTTTGCACGTACGAGCGGACGAACTCCTCGGCGTTCTCCTCGAGCACCTCGTCGATCTCATCCAGGATCGAGTCGACGTCGTCGGAGAGCTTTTCGTGCCGTTCCTGTGCTGCCTCGTTGGATCCGGTCTCGGCCTCTTCGGTCTCTTCGGCGCGCCGTGTGGTCTGCCGCTGACCGCCTGTGTCCTTGCTGGTTGCCATGTCACACCTCCGTCTGTCCCAACGCTATCGTCACCCGTAGGAGTCCCGCCCAACCCCGTCGGGCCGAAATCGGTACGAACTCGCGATCGGCCGGCTGGGCCCGACTCCGTACCTCATGAGGCTAATGGGATCGGCGAGACGCAAGAGATTAGCATCCGCCGTCGCTGCGGGCAGCTCCTGGAGAGCCCCTGGTCCGGCCCCGTTCCAGACCCGACCCCGGTCCGGGCCGGGCCTAGTCCTGGCCAGTGAGCGCGGCGACCAGCTCGGCGGCGCTCCGGCAGCGGTCGAGCAGGTCCCCCACGTGCACCCGGGTGCCGCGCAGCGGCTCCAGCGTGGGCACCCGCTGCAGCGACTCGCGGCCCGGGATGTCGAAGATCACAGAGTCCCACGAAGCCGCCGCCACCGACTCCGGGTACTGCCGCAGGCAGCGGCCGCGAAAGTAGGCCCGGGTGTCTTCGGGCGGGTTCTCCACGGCCCGTTCGATGGTGGCGTCGTCGGTGAGCCGGACCATCCGGCCCCGGGCCGCCAGCCGGTTGTACAGGCCGCGGTCCGGCCGCACGTCGGAGTACTGCAGATCTACCAGCTGGAGCCGGGGGCTGTCCCAGCCCAGGTTGTCCCGGGTCCGGTAGCCCTCGAGCAGCTCGAGCTTAGCCACCCAGTCCAGCTCCTTGGACAGCAGCATCGGGTCCTCGGCCAGCCGGTTCAGCACCGACTCCCACCGGTTGAGCACGTCGGTGGTGAGGTCGTCGACGTCGTTGCCGTACTTGTCCTCGGTGTACTTGCGGGCCAGCTCGAGGTACTCCGCCTGCAACTGCACGGCGGTCATCTTCCGGCCGTCCTTGAGCGTGACCAGCCGGCGGCAGGTCGGGTCGTGCGAGATGGCGCGGAGCTCGGCCACCGGCGTCTCGATCGACAGGTCGGTACCCAGGAACTTGTCCTCGATCATCGCCAGCACCAACGCGGTCGTGCCCACCTTGAGGTAGGTGCTGACCTCGCTCATGTTGGCGTCACCGATGATCACGTGCAGGCGGCGGTACTTCTCCGGATCCGCGTGCGGCTCATCCCGGGTGTTGATGATCGGCCGCTTGAGCGTGGTCTCCAGCCCGACCTCGACCTCGAAGAAGTCGGCCCGCTGGCTGATCTGGAAACCGGTGCCCCGGCCGTCGGCCCCGATGCCGACCCGGCCGGCCCCGCAGACCACCTGGCGGGAGACGAAGAACGGGACCAGGAATTTGACGATGTCGGCGAACGGCGTGCCGCGCCGCATCAGGTAGTTCTCGTGCGATCCGTAGGAGACGCCCTTGTTGTCGGTGTTGTTCTTGTACAGCTGGATGGGCGCGCTGCCGGGCACGGTCGCGGCCTTGGCCGCGGCCTCGGCCATGACCCGCTCGCCAGCCTTGTCCCAGATCACCACCGACAGCGGGTTAGTGCACTCCGGGGCGGAGTACTCCGGGTGGGCG
>JBAPYC010000787.1:0-7372 GCA_049284535.1 Streptosporangiaceae bacterium | reverse complement strand
CGCACGAGCTCCTCCACGCTGGTGTCGGCGATCAGCCGGCCCTTGCCGATCACCAGCAGGTGGCCGGCGGTCAGGGCCATCTCGCTCATCAGGTGGCTGCAGACCAGCACGGTGCGGCCCTCGGCGGCCAGCGCCCGCAGGAGGGTCCGGACCCAGCGGATACCGTCGGGGTCCAGGCCGTTGCCCGGTTCGTCGAAGATGAGCACGGCCGGGTCCCCCAGCAGCGCCGAGGCGATGCCGAGCCGCTGGCCCATGCCCAGCGACAAGCCCTTCGCCCGGCGCCTGGCCACGTCCTCCAGACCGACGAGGCGGAGCACCTCGTCCACCCGGCGGCGGGGGATGCCGTTGCTCTGGGCCAGGCACAGCAGGTGGTCGAAGGCCCGGCGGCCACCGTGCAGCGCCTTGGCGTCGAGGAGGGCGCCCACCTCCCGCATGGGCGCCGGCAGGTCACGGTAACCGCGGCCGGCTACGGTGACTGAGCCCTGCGCCGGCGCGTCCAGGCCCAAGATCATCCGCATGGTGGTGGTCTTCCCGGCGCCGTTCGGGCCGAGGAAACCCGGCAAGATGAGTGTGCGGGCTCCCCCAAGGTGAGAGTCAAGGCTGCCGGCCGCCAGCCATCTCCCAGTAGCGGAAGGGGCTTCTACAACGGCGGAAACGCTGCGCGCCCAGCGACGTTCCGGGACGCTCAACTCACGCCAGCGGTGCCAAGGTCGAGCTTGGGGGGCCGGGGCCTTCCGCCCCCGGCCCCGCCGGTCAGCTCGCCAAGGCCACCCACGTACTGCAGCTACGCGAAGCATAATCAGGATGGAAAAGGCTCAGGCAAGGTATCTCTGACGCCTCAGAGGTGCACTGTGACACGTCAGGTCAAGTGTTCAAAAATGTAGGCGAAGTAGGATTTGAACCTACAAACCCCTCGCTGGTAAGACGCAACTTTGCCGTCGCTGGAAGTGGCCTGACGTCGCCGTAAGAGTCAGCTAGCTGCAGTGTTCGTCGCTGGGCCTAGGCTTCTGTCGCTTGGCGCCTGTCTGCGTTGGCTCCGCGTTTGGCTCCCCGGATGACGGCCGATCTAGCCGCATCTGTCCATACAGCGGGCTAAATCCGCGTTCTCCGGACTATGGAGCCAGTCGGCCCAGTAGTGCTACTCTCGCAGCAGTGATAGCATTGCATTCAGTGTAAGCACCTGAAGGAGCGGACATGGCTTCGCTGACTATCCGGGGACTCGACGCAGAGACTCACACGCGACTCCGCGTAGCGGCCGCACGGCATGGACGCTCGATGGAGGCTGAGGTCAGGGCAATTCTCCTGGAACGCTTCGCGGCACCCGAATCCGGCCGAGGACTGGGTACCCGCATTCACGAGCGGTTCGCGGCGCTTGGCGCGACGGGCATCGAACTGCCAGAACGCAGTGAACGGCCGCGGGCAGCGAAATTTGACGCATGATCATTCTCGACACCAACGTCATCTCTGAACTCGCCCGCCCGGCCCCCGACCCTGGAGTAATCGCCTGGCTCGACTCGCTGCCAGCCGACGAGGCTGCGATAACCGCGATAACCGCCGCCGAATTGCAATACGGCGTACGCCGCATGCCCGATGGCCGCCGTAAAGCCGAGCTATCGGAAGCCGTCAACGCGCTTATCGACGCTGACTTCCGCCATCGGGTCGAGCCCTTCGACGTCCTTGCGGCTGATCAGTATGCCGACGTGGTCACCAGACGGGAACAGGCAGGCCAGCCGATCAGCATCTCCGACGCGCAGATCGCCGCTATCTGCCGGGTCTTGAGCGCCACGCTCGCCACCCGCAACACCTCTGACTTCGCTGGCACAGGCGTTGACCTCATCAATCCGTGGAAAACCGCAGAAAGCTAAATCCATTGTTCACAAGAAGGCGATGGTACCCTGCGGGGTCGTGACCTGACCGACGGCAGCGCTGTCGGTCCCGGGACGGGGCCATCGGCATATGACTTCCCGCTTGGCCCGGCGATCATCCCGGCAAGACGGACCTGCCCCGCCGGGAAGCGCAGCCGCGGTTCGAGCAGACCGACCCGACAGCCCGTGCTCCAGCCAGTCCTCCACCGCCGCCCGGACCGTGTACGCCGGCGACTGCAGCCCGACGTCAAGCTCCCTGTGCAACGCCCGGAGCTTGTCCCGGACCTCTTGCTTGGTCTTCCCTGAGACCTTTCGGCGCAAGGCTCCGATGGGAGCGCGTCGGGGCGCGCTACGACTGGGCGAAGGACACTGGGGTCGGCCCCGGCTGGGTACCGACCAAGATGGGCGGCGCGGGCGCGCCGGATTACCTGACACAGGAGTACCTGACGCAGGCCTGGCTGACCGCCAGCGACGAGCCCGCGGCGCTGGTCAGCGGCTGCTGCTTCTTTCACAAGCGGCAGCAGTTCCATCCCGCAGCCCGCTCCCCCGAGGTACAGGACGCGCTGACAGACTACTGCGCGCGGCTCAGCGGGATACCGCTCCCGGCCCAACCGCGACGCGGGTGGGATTTCCTACAACCCTGTGATGCGATGAAGGAGCGGGCCTCCGCTCCTGGCGGATGCTGGAAGGTGCAAAGCATCCATCTCCACCAGGCAAGGGAGGCCCACGATGACGGGAGCATACGACGGCCGGCAAGTCGTCGGCATCGACTGCACCGGCAGCGCAGCGTGATCGTCCGGATGACCGAGGACGGCCGCAAGCTGGAGACCGTCCGGATCACCAACAGCCCGGCCGCGCTGCGGCGCGAGATCGCCAAGGCGGGGGAAAACCCGAAGGTGGTCATCGAGGCCACGTACGGCTGGTACTGGGCGGTCGGCGTGCTGGAAGCGGCCGGCGCGGAGGTGCACCTGGCGGACCCGCTGGGCGTCAAGGCGTTCAGCTACCGGCGGGTCAAGAACGAGCGAGACGCCGCGGACCTGGCCGGCCTGCTGCGGATGGGCCGGCTGCCCGAGGCGTGGATCGCCCCGGCGGAGATCCGCGAGCTGCGCGAGCTGACCCGCTACCGGCACCAGCTGGTCAAGGCGCGCACCTCGGTCAAAGATCAGGTGCACGGGGTGCTGGCCAAGCTCGGCATCCCGGTCACCCATTCCGACATTTTCGGCGTGCACGGGCAGGCGTGGCTGGATGAGCTCCCCATGCCGCAGCCGTATGCGGGCAAGGTCGCCTCTCTGCGGCAGCTGGCCGGCGGGCTCACCGCCGAGATCGGGCTGCTGGAGCAGGTACTCGGCGACCTGCTGGCCGGGCACGAGGGATACGCCGCGATCCAGCAGCTGCCGGGCATCGGCCCGGTGCTGGCCGCGGTCATCGTGGCCGAGATCGGCGACATCCGCCGCTTCCCCGGCCCCGGGCAGCTGGCCTCCTGGGCCGGGCTGACCCCGCGGCACTATGAGCCGGACACCAAGGTGATCCGCGGGCATGTCACCAAGCAGGGCAGCCGGATGCTGCGCTGGGCGGTGGTCGAGGCCATCCAGCGCCAGCCTGCCGGGACCCGCCCGCGGCAGGTCAAGGACGGCATCATCGCCCGCCGCGGCAAGGAGGCCAAGAACATCGCCAAGGTCGCCGCCGCCCGGGAGCTGCTGACCCTGGTCTTCTACGGGATGCGCGACGGGCACCTCCGCCGTGCTCTTCAGCGCGGGCAGGCCGCATGACCTGTCCGGGCCTGCGGCCGGGCGCGAGGCCGCCGTTCATTCTGCCCCCCGCCCCGCGGCGGCGCGGGCGCCCCTGTGATTGACCCTGCCCGGCCCGGCGCGAACCCGCCCCATGCCCCCCGGGGACACCCGGGGACAAACGAAGGGATGAACGCAGCCAGCAGGCTGCCCGGCCGCAGGCCGGCCGTGGGGCGACGACAACCGCATACACGCGAACCCTGAACCGCAGGGCCCTTTCCCCGCAGGCCCTTGATCATCGGCTCGCGGGCACCCGCGTCAAGGACGCCTCCAGCGCCGCCTGCGACGGCCGGGCTCCGCCCGGTCCTTGACCCAGCTCGCCCGCTCGCACGAACACGGCACCTGCACGGAGAAAGGGGGGAGCCACGGGGCCAGTTCAGCACGCCCTGCACACACCTCCGCACCCGCGAAACCGCAGGCCGAACCCCGCTTGACACCAGCCCGCTCCTTCAGGGATGAATGGCCTGAACGAGCACCCGTACCGTCTGACAGAACTACAGGCCCCTGACCGGCTCGAAGTTGCCCTCCGCCCCGCCCATTGTCAGCGCCACGCCGGAGGCGATGACCTGGACGGCGACCATCAGCACCTGCCTAGCGGACTTACCGCGTCTTCATTCTGATGGCCTCCCGGCGGCACAGCAGCGCGCGCCGGTAAGAGGCCACCCGAACAGCTCGAGCGCCGTCATCGCGAGGGCGTTTCGAAGGATGCCTGGACGCAGTTGCCCTCTTCTGATCCACCATTGTGCAGCTGCGCTGGTCATTTACCAGTAAGAATGCCGAATGCCACCGCCAGCACTACCGTGTTGTAAAAGAAGCTGAGGATGCTGTGCATCATCACATGCCAGCGCATGGTCTGCGAGGTGACGGTCACGTCGGAGGCAGCGAACGAGGTGCCAAGAGTGAACGAAAAATACAGGAAATCTGTCGCCATCGGCGCCGCACCATGGGGGAATTCCAGGCCGCCGCCCACGCCTGTGCCGTCCCGGTCTGCCGGACCCTCGTTGCTGTAATAGCGGCGCGCGTAAAACCTGGCGTAGCCGACGTGCAGCAGTAGCCACGCAGCAACGATCGCTACGCCGCCAAAGAACCTGATCGGGTCTCCATAAGTGGCATCCTTGCCGTTGGTCAGCACGGAGTCGGCACTGCCCATCCCGACCACGCTCGCGGCAATCGTGAAGACGAAACTGAGCCGGGCCCCGGTAAGCCACTGCTGGCCGAGACTCCCGGTGTACTGGACGAGGTCCGGCCCCTTCCTGCGGCGACGCACCACCACGAAGCCGATGGTCAGATAGACGAAAGCAAGTACGTCCCAGCCGATCAGGTAGGCAAGGTCGCCACGCGCAGTCTCCGACAGGAACGTGAAGCCGATGCCGAGCGCGATCAATCCGAGATCAGCGATCCTGCCGATGGCGTAGGCGGCCATCAATCTCTTCGGCATACGGCTTGTACCGACGGTCATCGGCGCCTGGATCCCCCATCTCTTGGCCCCCGGCCAGCTAGCCATGCTCATGCTCGGCAGGCCTTGAATACTTCCTGCCGATCGCACGCCTGACCCAGTTTAAATCTCATGCTCTACCAGGCCCGAGTGGTGTTCCGGGACGCACGTCAGCAATCCCATCGTGTCGAGCACCAATTCAATGCGGTGATCAAAGACCGAAGCCAGCCGGGGCGGCACCGGGGTATCCGGTCACTGGTCGCAAAGGTGATGCAATCGACGCGTCAGACCCGGTGTCCCTGTCGGGCGTTGCGTCGGCGACGGGACATCCGTGCCGGTGGCTGTGTTGTTCCGGGTGAGCCACGAGGCGCTGTCTCAGCGGATCTTTTTCGCTGCGCGCCCCGGTGAAATTGAGTTGCGCGGCCGGGTGGGCAACCCGCAAGATCTGCTCATGAGCATGACTGCTGCTGTCCCGTCGCTGACCGTCGCCGTGCGGCCGGGGCGGGGCCAGCAGCAGCAGGGTCGGAGGCCGATCCTCGGCCGGTTGTGATCGCCGCCCTGGTCGCGGGGCTCCTGGCTGGCTATGGCATCGCCATGCCAGTAGGAGCGGTCGCGGCCTATCTGGTGGCCTTGACGGCGCAGACGTCGTTGCGGACTGGCGTGTTCGCCGCGCTCGGTGTCGCGACCGCTGATGGTGTGTACGCGCTGATTGCCGTATGCGGCGGCGGGGCGCTGGCTCCCGTGCTCCGTCCGGTCACACTGCCGTTGCGGCGGGGGTCGGCGGTGGTACTGATCGCGCTGGCGATCCATGGGACGGTGGCGGCGGTCCGCCGTCATCGCGAACGCCGGGATGGTACAGGGGCCGGCAGGACGGCGTCCGGCGCGGCCCGGGCCTACCTGGGGATGTGGGGGATGACGACGATGAACCCGCTCACCGTGGTCTACTTCACGGCGCTGGTACTCGGCAGGCAGGCGGCAGCCGCTCCGGGGCGTGCAGGTCAGGCCGTGTTCGTCGTGGCTGTCTTCGTCGCCTCCGCCAGCTGGCAGCTGGTCCTCGCCGGCGGCGGGGCGTTTCTCGGCCGGGTGCTGACAGGCAGCCGCGGGCGGCTCATCAACTCGATAGCCTCCAGCATCCTGATCGGCGGCCTGGCTCTGCACCTGCTTATAGCAGCATCGTGAGGGATGCCGCTATCTGCGGGTCCACCAGGACAGGTCAAAGTCGTTCCCCGGCGACTCGCCGTTTCCCCCGCGTCACAGGAATCGCGCATAACTCGCTGCCGGCAGACAATAGGACCTCCAGAAGACCGTCCCCCAGGGGGCGGCCACCTCCGTGCTGCTGGCCGCGTCCTCGCTGCTGGACAAGATCGGCGGCCGCTACTTCGAGGACTGGAACGGCCTAGTGGTGGGCGCAGGTGGGTTCGAACCACCGGCTTCTCGCTTGTAAGGCGCAGTTCTACCGCCGCAGGACATCGCCTGACGTCGCAGATAATGGCAGCTAACTGCACTGATCGTCGCCGAGTGTCGCCTGTATTGCCTCGGCGACAAGGACCGGCTTCGTCGTATACAAAATGGCGGCTCTTTGTATACATACCCGCTGGCTTGCTCGCTGGGATTTCTGTCGGCGCCGGCACGACGGCAATCTGGCCGCGACTCCACCGGCGGCCGGGAATCGCCGGAGGTTAGCTTATGTGCAAAACGGTTCCACTATGTAAAAATCGTGTAGCGGTGTGGGTCATCTGTCGCTAGTTCCCAGCCGCGCACGCCTTACTCAGAGGGGGTAATCATGTCTAAACGCACAATTGCGGTGGCTGGCCTAGCCGCCACCCTGACCTTCGCGCTGGCGGCGCCAGCCGCCAGCGCAAGTTCCGGGCCGCCGCCCCTGCCCGTCTCGACTAACGGGCACAAAGTCGAGCTCGTCGCTTCCGGGCTGAAGACGCCGACGTCGTTCGCCTTCGGCGACGGCAGGGTATTCGCCGGCGATGGTGGCAATTCCGAGGGCTCGGCACCGCCGAACGGCGGGGTCTACGTGCTGAAGAACGGCACCGCGGTCAAGATCGCTAGCCCGATCAAGTTCGTGGCCGGCCTGGCCTGGCACGACAACAAGCTTTACATCAGCGGTGCCGTGCTCGCCAATGGCCGCCCTAGCTGGCGGCTGATCTCGTGGAGCGGCTGGAATGGCACGACGTTCACCGTCCGCAAGACGCTGTTCGTCGCCGGTAAAAAGTTCGACGGCTTCAACGGCATCGGCTTTGGCGCCAACGGCCGCCTCTATGTCGGCGTGGACG
>JBAPYC010000786.1:0-5052 GCA_049284535.1 Streptosporangiaceae bacterium | reverse complement strand
GTTCACGTCCGGGCAGGCGCTGGCGGCGGCGTGTGCCGCGGCCGGGTCGGTGACGTCCAGCGGGACGACGGTGACCGGGAGCCCGTCGTAAGTGCCGGCGAGGTCGCCGGGGCTGCGCACGCCCGCGTAAATGCGGCTCGCCCCACGGGCGGCCAGCTCCTGGACGAAGGCCAGGCCGATGCCGCGGTTCGCGCCGGTAACCAGGGCCGCCGAGCCGGCCGCCTTCGAGCTGCGCGGCATTGCCACCTCCGTTTTGGTCCCGTTTCAGCTGAGGCTACAGTTGCCAGAGGGACGGCGCCACAGCGGGCGGGCGGCGGGGACTTAGGCGATTTGCCTGCGTCTAGGCGACGAGCCGCCTGGATGAGTGATTCCTCATCCGGATCTAATCCGGACCTTTACGGCGCTGGCCCTGGCCGCCGCCCTCTGCACCACGGGCGCACCGGCGCGGGCGGCAGGCGATCCCTGATCGCCTGCGGCCACTGAACCCTCGGGAATCACTGCTGTAACGGTGCCCAGCCGCGGGATAAGGCGTGGATGCCTCGTTGGGGTAGCCAGAACAACCCCAACGAGGCATCCACATCGAAAGAACCTGATCCGGGGGAAGCTCGCCAGTCCCATCAGGCTCGCGGACGACACTCCGCAACGAAGGCCCCGCGAATGCACGCCGTCAGCTAGTCCTGGTGGCGCCGCCCCGCACCGGCCCGGATGGGAAATCACTCATCTAGGCTCTCGGGACGAGCACGATGCGCTGGCTGGTGCTGGCGGCGTCGGCCCAGGCCTGCTCGACATCGGCCAGCGGCACGGGCCGCGCGTCGACGTCGAAGGTGCCGCCGGTGATGGCCTCGGCCAGTCCGGGCAACTCGGCCACGATCTCCCGGGAGCTGACCGAGCCCTGCCCGCTGCCCACGATCTGCAACCGGGCGGCCCGGAGCGCGGCCGACGGGATAGCCGCCGCCGGACCGGCCACCGAGCCGATCTCGATCCAGGTGAGCGGCTTGCTCTCGTCGGCCCGGCCGGTGACGACGGCCGCCATTGCGGCGGCGGTGGGCGCTCCCCACAGGTAGTCGATGACCACGTCGACGTCGGCCGCGGCGTGGCCCAGCCGGTCATCGGTGTCGTCCCCGCCGAGCTGCACGGTGGCGGTGGCGCCGAGCGCGGGCAATGCCGCCAGCCGGTCTGCGCTGCGCCCGGCTGCGATGATCTGGTGTGCGCCGAACAGTTTCGCGACCTCGACCGCCATCTGGCCAGCGTTGCCGGTGGCTCCGAGAATAAGGACATCCTGCCCGGCCTGGAAACTGATCCGCTGCCGCAAGGCGACCCAGGAGGACATGGCCGGGTTCATGGCCGCGGCGACCGCGACCGGGTCGCTGTCCCCGGGCAGCAAGACGCTGCGGCGAGTGTCGATGAGAGCCTGTTCGGCCATCGAGCCGAGCGTGGTGTCCGGCAGCACGAAATAACGCAGCAGCCCGTCCGGGCCGCGCCCCACGCCGTCGATGCCGGGCACCAGCGGCAGGTCGGCGGTGCTGGTGTAGTGCGAGCCCGCCGGTTGTGACCGGACGCGTGGGTGAAGCCCGGCCGCGAGCACGTCGAGGACCATGTCGTGGTTGCCGTCCGGGACCGGGGCGGGAAACTCCTCGTAGCGAGGGGATGCGTCGAACGAGGAGACAACGGCTGCCTTCATGAGGATCTCCGGATGTCCTGAGAAGTTCACGTAACTAGTTGGCGATACGAACTAAAACTAGTTGGTGATACGTACTAAGTCAATTATGCTGGCGACATGACATCGCAGCCGTCTGGTTCGGACGACCTCGTCGACGCGCTGGCCCAGGTCGCGTTCGCCACGATGGCCGTGCTGAGCAAAGTCAGCGCCGACAACGACCTGTCGCTGACCCAGTTGCGCGTGCTGGCGATCCTGCGGGACCGGCGCCTCACGATGCGGGCGCTGGCGGATTACCTCGGCCTGGAGAAGTCGACGATGACCGGCCTCGTCGACCGGGCCGAGAAGAGGGGACTGCTCCAGCGAGCTCCGAACGGCCGCGATGGCCGGGCCGTGGACGTCTTCCTGACCCCAGCCGGAACCGAGCTAGCCGAATGGGGAGCCGCGCACATCAGGCGGTCGCTGAAGCCGCTGACCGGCCAGCTAGGCCCGGCCGACCAGCGGCGCCTGCAGGAGCTGCTGACGCGGATGCTCGGCCCGCGCGCGCTCTGATTTCCGGGCAGCCAGCTCTTCGTTCACCGTGTTCGAATATTCGAAGCGGTGTTTGATATCAGCTACCCTTCTGCTAATTTGGTAGCTACGACGATGACAGGAGGCTCGCTATGCGAGGTGCCGGATCGCTTCACCAGGCCAACCAGGACCTGACCCCGCGTCAGCGACTCGTCCTGCAGGTCATCGAGGATTCCGTCCGGCAGCATGGCTACGCGCCCAGTATGCGGGAGATCGGCGAGGCAGCCGGGCTGGCGAGCACATCGGCCGTCTCCTACCAGATATCGGCTCTGGAGAAGAAGGGGCGGCTGAGCCGGGAGGCGGGGCGGCCGCGGACCTTCGTCCTGCCGTCCGCAGACCCGCCTGCCGTCGGGGCGGGGGAGAGGCGTGCGGGAGAGGAGCGCGGCCCGGTGACGATGATCCCGCTTGTGGGGCGGATCGCGGCCGGCGGCCCGATCCTGTCCGCGGAGCTGACCGAGGACGTCATGCCCTTGCCCAGGCAGCTCGTTGGCGAGGGGAACCTCATCATGCTCAAGGTTGTCGGTGACTCCATGATCGACGCCGCGATCACCGATGGCGACCTGGTGGTGGTCCGGAAGGAGTCTGATGTCGAAAACGGCGACATCGTTGCCGCCATGTTCGAAACTGATAACTCAGCAGACAACGAGGCGACCATCAAGACGTTCAAGAAGCGCGACGGGCACGTGTGGCTGATGCCGCATAACCCGGCGTTCGAGCCGATCCTCGGTGACAACGCCACCATCATCGGCAAGGTCGTCGCCGTGCTGCGCCGGATCTGAACCGGCCTAGCGGCTGGTCGCCTTCCTGGCGAGTGCCTAGCCTTGGCGTATGGACAGGCGCACCTTCGGGCTCAGGAACGAGTACAGCGTCGCTTTCTCCGCTGACGGGAATCGGCAGCTGTCCCCGGAGGAGGTCGCGCGCCGCCTGTTCGGCCCAGTCGCGTCTGGGGGCCTGGGCCACACCGTGCTGCTCAGGAACGGGGGGCGGTTGCAGATGGATGCGACCAGCCGTCCCGGATATGCGACCCCGGAGTGCGGTAGCGTCCCTGACCTGATTGTGCATGACAAGGCGGGGGAGCGGATCCTCGAAGGGCTGCTCGAGGAGGCCAGCCAGCGGCTGCGCGCAGACGGTATCGCCGGCGATATCCACGTGTTCAAGGCCGGCGCCGGGCCGGCGGGCAGCTCATCCGGCTGCCAGGAGGATTATCTGATCGGCCGGCGCGGCAATTTCGGCCGGCTGGCCGACATCCTCGTCCCGTTCCTGGTCACCAGGCAGCTCATCTGCGGTGCGGGTGCGCTGGTGCTGACGCCGCGCGGCGTCTCGTACTGCCTCAGCCGCTGGGCCGGGACCATGGGAGACGGCCTGTCGTCTCCAGCCGCTCGCGCCCGGCCGTTCATCAGGACCCGCGACGAGCCGCACACTGCCGCGGCCGGGTCGCGGCGGCTGCACGTGATCATCAGCGACTCCACCATGAGCGAGACCACCACACTGCTGAAGGCGGGCGCCACTGACCTCGTGCTGCGCATGGCCGAAGCGGGCACCGTGCTCCCGGACCTGGTCCTGGACAAACCGGTCCAGGCCATCGGTGAGGTCAGCCGCGACATAACCGGGCGGCGCCCGGTACGGCTGGCAAGCGGCCGGGAGATGAGCGCGCTCGACATCCAGCGTGAGTACCTGGCCAGCGCGAGAGACTTCACCGGCAGGCACGGCGCGGATGCTGTCAGCAGGCGCGTGCTGGATTTGTGGGAGCGGGCACTGGACGCGATCGGAACCGGGAACCTCGGCGCCATCGCGCGGGAGATCGACTGGGTCATCAAATACCGCCTCATCGAGGAGTACCGGGCCGCACATGACCTGCCCCTGTCCGCACCCCAGGTCGCCCAGGCCGACCTGGCCTATCACGACATCCACCGGGGTCGCGGCCTGTACTACCAGTTGCAGCGCCGCCACGAGGTCGACCGGACCGCGCGCGATATCGGCATCTTCGAAGCGAAAACCGTCCCGCCGGTCTCCGGCCGCTACCGGCAGGCGGGCTGATACGGCCAGCGTGGGGCGGGAGCCGGCTGCGGAGAGGCGGCCAGGCGGCAACGCCGAGATAGGGCGCATATGAATTGTTCTAGCTGCGGGGCCGCGGCAAGAACAAACGAATAGTAGGCCGATGAATGTGCACGCGAATCGTTGTTGGCGGGTGCTGGGCACGGTAGCCTTGCGCCCGTGCTGAGGCAGGTCGCGGAGGGTGTGCTGACCCACGAGAGCGAGTTCTGCCAGAGCAACGCCGTTGTCGTGCACGGCCGGGCTGGCGTGTTGCTCATCGACCCCGGGGTGCAGGGCGACGAAATGGCCTGCCTCGCGAACGACCTGTCCGATTCGGGCCAGACCGTTGTGGCAGGCTTCTCGACGCATCCTCATTGGGATCACCTGCTCTGGCACGCCAGGCTCGGCGCGGCACCCCGTTACGGCACGGCGCGCTGCGCGGCCACTGTCCGAGATCGGCTGCCGGACGCGGGGGCAAAGGCCCGCATCGCCGCCGAGCTGATACCGCCGGACATCGCCGAGCAGCTCCCGCTGGACCTGCTCGGCCTCATTACCGGCCTGCCCGCCGAGATGGCGCAGATTCCTTGGGATGGCCCTCAAGTCCGGATCATCGAGCATCAGGCGCATGCCCCCGGCCATGCGGCGCTGCTGATTGAGGAACGCGGGGTTCTCGTCGCCGGCGACATGCTTTCTGATGTCTTGATTCCGCTGCTCGACCTGAATGGCACTGCTGACCCGATCGAGGACTACCTCGCCGCGCTGCGGCTGCTCGAGGGCGTGGCGGGCGACGT
>JBAPYC010000785.1:0-5293 GCA_049284535.1 Streptosporangiaceae bacterium | reverse complement strand
GGCCGGCGGCCTGCTGGCCGGGTCGCTCGGTGGCTGGCGGGCGGCCAGGCTGCGGCCCGCGGCGGCGCTAGCCCGAGTGGCCTGAGCGGCCCGAGCCACCTGAGCAAACCCGATGAGACTCTTCATGGACATCAGCCACGGCACCGTTCCCGCGCCGCAGGCTCCGGTTTACCGGCTGGCCGGGGTCAGCAAGCTCTACCGCAAGGGCGGCCGCGAGATCCCCGCGGTCCGCGATCTGGACCTGGACATCCGGGCCGGCGAATGGCTCGCCGTGCAAGGCAAGACGGGGCACGGCAAGACCACGTTGCTGCATTTGCTCGGCGGGCTGGACCGGCCTACCCAGGGCCGGGTCGACTTCGGCGGTGCGGACCTGGCCGGGCCCGAGCGTGTGGTGCGGGGCGTGCGGGCCAGCTCGTTCGGCTTCATCTTCCAGACCTTCAACCTGATCCCTACGCTCAGCGCGCAGGAGAACGTCGAGGCCGCGCTGATCCCGCTGCGGGTCCGTCCGGCCCAGCGGCTGGCCCGGACGAGGGCCGCGCTGGATAGCGTGCGGCTGGCCGACCGGGCCCAGCACCCTGTGGCGCGAACGCAGGCTGACGATGGTGCTGGTCACCCACGACAGCACCATCGCGCGGCAGGCCCAGCGGATCGGCGTGATGGCCCGCGGCCGCCTGTCGATCCGCCAGGACACGCGCGCCTAGACGTGCGGCAAGTGCCAGTGGTAGGGGGCTATCAGCCGCTTGACCGAATCGGGGCCGTACGACCCGACGGGGTACGGCTCGACCGGCGGCGGGTTCTCCAGCAGCGGTTCGGAGATCTCCCACACCCGCTCGATCCCGCCCGAACTGGTGAACAGCGACTGGTCGCCCACCATGGCCAGCAGAATCAGCCGCTCGTAGCCCTCCAGCGCGTTCGACTCGACGAACGAGTCTTTGTAGTAGAACGCCATCTCGGCATTGCCCAGGGTCAGCTCCGCTCCGGGAACCTTGGCCAGGAAGTTGACCTTGATGGCGCCGGGGTCGGCGAAATCGATGACGATCTCGTTCTGGCGGCCGTACGGGGTGTCCCTGCGATGCGCGGGGAACATTCGCAGTGGCGGCGGCTGGAAGCCCAGCACGATGACCTGGCGCGAGGCGCCCATGGCCTTGCCCGAACGCAGGAAGAACGGCACTCCGTGCCAGCGCCAGTTGTCCACCTCGGCCCGCACCGCGACCATCGTCTCGGTCTGTGAGTCGGGCGCCACGCCGGGCTCGGACCGGTACCCCTCGTACTGGCCGCGCACCACGTGCTGGACGTCGATCGGCTTCAGCGCCTCGTAGACCTTGAGCTTCTCGGCCCGCAGGTGCTTGGCCGACAGCGACACCGGCGCCTCCATGGCCACGAACGCCAGGACCTGGAACAGGTGGGTGACGACCATGTCCCGGTAGGCGCCGGTCGCGTCGTAGAACGCAGCCCGCCCCTCGATCGACAGCGTTTCCGGTACGTCGATCTCCACGTAGCGGAGGTGATGGCGATTCCAGATCGGCTCGTAGAGCCCGTTCGCGAATCGGAACGCCAGGATGTTGTCGACGGATTCCTTGCCCAGGAAGTGGTCGATGCGGAACACCTGCGACTCGTCGAACACCGCGTGCACCGCCTGGTCGAGCTTGCGCGCCGAGTCCAGGTCGGTGCCGAACGGCTTCTCGATGATCACTCGGGTGCGGTCGGTGGCCAGGCCCGAGGCACCGAGCATGCCGACCACCGAGGTGAACGCGGCGGGCGGCACGGCCAGGTGGAACAGCCGCCGCGGCGAGCCGCCGATCTCCTTCTCCGCCTTCTGCACCGCGGCCACCAGGGGCGCGGGGTCGTCGGGGTCCGCAGCGCCGAACGACAGCCGCTCGGCGAACGATGGCCAGGACGGGTCGGTGGGCTTGGTGATGCAGAAGTCGGCGCAGGCCACCTGGGCGTGCTCCTTGAACTGCTCGTCGGTCACCGCATACTGCGCCGGCGAAGTGCCGATGATGCGGTACTCCTGCGGCAGCAGCCCGGCCGCGTGCAGGTGGAAGAGCCCGGGCAGCAGCTTGCGCTTGGCCAGGTCGCCGGTGGCGCCGAAGAGCACGATGACATGGTTCTCCGGCCGCGGTGAACCGTTCCTGTTGGTCATATCGCGGCTCAGGCCTTCTTCTCGGCGTGCCCGCCGAACTCCGAGCGCATCGCCGACAAGATCTTGCCCGTGAACGCGCCCATGTCCCGGGACTCGAAGCGCTCGTACAGCGAGGCGGCGATGACCGAGGCCGGCACGCCCTCGTCGACCGCGGCCAGCACGGTCCACCGGCCCTCACCGGAGTCGGACACCCGCCCGCTGAAGTCGTCCAAGTTGGGTGACTTGGCGAAGGCGGCGGCGGTCAGGTCGATCAGCCAGGAGCTGATGACCGAGCCGCGCCGCCAGACCTCGGCGACCTGGCCGACGTCGATGGTGTACATGTAGGCCTCGGGGTTGCGCAGCGGGGTGGTCTCCGCGTCGATCTCGTCCTGGTGCTTGCCCACGTCGGCGCTCTTGATGATGGACAGGCCCTCGGCGATCGAGGCCATCATGCCGTACTCGACCCCGTTGTGCACCATCTTGACGAAATGCCCGGCGCCGTTCGGCCCGCAATGCAGGTACCCCTGCTCGGCGGTGCCGCCCGGCTGGAGCCCGGGCGTCGGCTCGGCGGTGCCCTTGCCCGGGGCGATGGTCAGGAATATCGGCTGCAGCCGCTCGACGGCCTCGTCCTCACCGCCGATCATCAGACAGTAACCGCGGTCCAGACCCCAGACGCCGCCGCTGGTGCCGCAGTCCACGTAGTGGATGCCGTCGGCCTTGAGCTCCTTGGCCCGGGTGATGTCGTCCCGGTAGTAGGAGTTCCCGCCGTCGATCACGATGTCGTCCGGCTCGAGCAGCGGCCGCAGCTGGTCCAGGGTCTGCTGCACGATGCCGGCCGGGACCATGATCCAGATGTTGCGGGGCTTGTCCAGCTTGGCGACGAAGTCGGCCAGGCTCTCCGTCCCGATGGCGCCCTCGGACGCCAGCGACTTGACCGCGTCGGCGTTGACGTCATAGGCCACGCATTGATGGCCGTCGCGCATCAGCCGGCGGACGAGGTTCGCGCCCATCCGGCCGAGCCCGATCATCCCCAGTTGCATCGGGTTCTCAGTTGGCATGACTGATCAGTCCTCCATAGTCGTCAGTAAGCGTTAGCGGGCCTTCAGTGCGCGGTAGCGGCGGATGAGCGTGTTAGTCGACGAGTCGTGCTCGAGCGCCGGCTCGGATTCGCTCGTGAGCTCGGGGATGATCTGCACCGCCAGCACCTTGCCGAGCTCCACGCCCCACTGGTCGAACGAGTCGATGTCCCAGATCGCTCCCTGGGTGAAGACGCTGTGCTCGTACAGCGCGACCAGGGTGCCCAGGATCCGTGGCGTGATGACCTCGGCCAGCAGCACGTTGCTCGGCCGGTTGCCCTCCATCACGCGGTGCGGCACCACGTCCGGCGGCGTGCCCTCGGCCCGGACCTCTTCGGCGGTCTTGCCGAACGCCAGCGCCTGCGCCTGCGCGAACACGTTGGAGGACAGGATGTCGTGGTGGTCGCGAATCGGGTTCAGCGTCTTGCCGAACCCGATTAGGTCGACCGGGATGATCGTGGTGCCCTGGTGGATGAGCTGGTAGAAGCTGTGCTGGCCGTTGGTGCCCGGCTCGCCCCAGAACACCGCGCCGGTGTCGTAGGTCACGTGCTCGCCGGTCAGCGTGACGTGCTTGCCGTTGGACTCCATGGTCAGCTGCTGCAGGTAGGCGGGGAAGCGCTTGAGGTACTGCTCGTACGGCATCACGCCGTAGGTCTGGCAGCCGAAGAAGTCGCGGTACCACACGCAGAGCAGGCCCATCAGCACCGGCAGGTTCTGCTCCAGCGGGGCGGTCCGGAAGTGCTCGTCCATCTCGTGGAATCCGGCGAGCATCTCGCCGAACTGCTCCGGCCCGAGCGCGACCATGGTGGAGAGCCCGATGGCCGAGTCCATCGAGTACCGGCCGCCGACCCAGTCCCAGAAGCCGAACATGTTAGCCGTGTCGATGCCGAACTTGGCCACTCGTTCGGCGTTGGTGGACACCGCCACGAAGTGCTTGGCCACGGCGTCCTCGCTGCCGAGCGCGGAGGTCACCCAGTTTCGCGCGGAGGTGGCGTTGGTCAGCGTCTCCAGCGTGCCGAACGTCTTGGAGGAGATGATGATCAGCGTCTCGGCCGGGTCCAGGTCCCGGGTCGCCTCGGCGAAGTCGGTCGAGTCGACGTTGGATACGAAGCGGAAGGTGATGTCCCGCGTGGTGTAGTGGCGCAGCGCCTCATACGCCATCACCGGGCCGAGGTCCGAGCCGCCGATGCCCACGTTGATGACGTTCTTCATCGGCTTGCCGGTGTAGCCCTTCCACTCACCGGACCGGACGCGGTCGGCGAAGTCCGCCATCCGGCGCAGCACCTCGTGCACCTGCGCCACGACGTCCTGCCCGTCCACCACGAGCGATTCACCTTCGGGCATGCGCAGCGCCACATGCAGCACCGCGCGGTCCTCGGACACGTTGATGTGCTCGCCGCGGAACATGGCGTCCCGGCGCTCGGCGACACCGGACTCCCGGGCCAGGTCGATCAGCAGGCGCACGGTCTCGTCGGTGATGCGGTTCTTGGAGTAATCCAGGTAGAGCCCGGCCGCCTCGGTAGCCAGCCGCTCACCCCGGCCGGGATCGCCCGCGAACAGCTCGCGCAAGGAAACGCCGGAGATCTCGTCGTGGTGCCGCTTCAGCGCCTGCCACGACTTCCGCTCCGGCAACGGTGTGCCCGCCATGTCCTGCCTCCTCGCGTCTGCGGCTGCTTTCCCCTCGGAATAGTGTCATGCCTGCCGGTGCGCCCGGTGCCTGGCTGCCGATAACAATGCCCCAACACCCGGTAACCGGTCCACCGGGACTTACCCGGGCGCCTGCTTATCCCTTATCCGGTGCCTGCTTATCCGAGCACCTGCTTATCCGGGTGATTGCGCCGAGCGGAGCCACGCGGTCAGCTGGACACGTGAGGAGAGGCCGAGCTTGCCGTAGATGTGCTCGACGTGCGCGTCGACGGTGCGCTTGGAGATGACCAGCCGGCCGGCGATCTCCCGGTGCGAGAGCCCCTGCGCCACCAGCCCGGCGATTTCCAGCTCACGGCCGGTCAGGATCTGCCCGGGCGCCAGCTCGCCGCCGCCCGGCACCGGGTCGCGCCCGGCGCAGTCGCGGCGTCCGGGCGCGGCTGCTCCAGGC
>JBAPYC010000784.1:0-2576 GCA_049284535.1 Streptosporangiaceae bacterium | reverse complement strand
TGGCTAGGCGAAGGCCATTCCTGCCCGGGCCGCGCGAAGGCCACCGAGATCAGCGCCGACCTGCGCGACGCCGCGATCTAGCCGCTCGTCCCACCCAGGCGCGCGACCGATGCCCTCACGGACACCGTAGGCCACATGTCCACGCACGTGACCGAGACCGTCTACCGGCACGTGATCATGCCCGCGATCCACGACCGGCGGATTATGAGAAGTACGGCCCAGCGCTCAGGGCACGCTACCTTCACAGATACCACGGAATCGCACAGCCGATGATGCTGATCGCACGTTTGCACGGGTGACTCGGTCCGCGACCCGGTCCACGCCTAACCATGGCGATCACCGAATGTCAGCCACAGAAAGGTGGCCGCCGTCCGGCCGATCAGCGCATGCCCGCGCCCGCTTCTAGTGGTGCCTGGAGCTGGCGAAGTTGCACACGGCTCTAGCCCAGGTCGCTGCGACCGCTCTGAACTCTGACGGCAGGGAATGGGTCGAAGTCGCTGGTCGCAGGTTCAGCAGTATGAGTTGACAACCGCTGTCGCCGACGACAAACGTCAGCAGATGTCAACGGACGGTCGTTTCCAGGTCCGGTATGCTGCGGCGCTGGCAGGCCGCCTTACGGCACGATCACAACGGCCATCCGTGACCGGTTGCCAGGCTGACGGCGGTCGAACCGGCCACGCGGCGTGACCCGGTCATCCGTTTGCCCATCGCGCCGCCCGGAGGCCCTGGCGTCCCAATGCCGGACATGCCAGATCGCAGGCTTGTCCGGCGGAGCTCACCCCCTCACGGGTGATACCTCGGGTCACGGACGGCGCTGAACTGGCAGTGTCACCAACCGCGGGCCAGCCCTAAGAGGTGGACCAGATGGCCGTGAAAAAGCCGCGCCGAGAAGCAGGCGACCCACTGTTCTTGCAGTTCAAGGAGGCGACGGCCTCGGTGCTTGAGGGCTATCTGCCCAAGAGCCGCTATTGCGAGCACAGCGAACTGGCGGTGCAGGGACAGCGGCTGATGCAGGCCGCCAGCGACATCTTCCTGGACTGGACTAAGGGGTTGGACACCAGCCGGCATTACTACTGGCGCCAGCTACGCGACATGAAGGGCTCGGCGCTGGTCGAGCTGATGGCGCCGATCACGCTCACCTACTACGCCCGGCTCTGCGGATGGACGCTGGCACGGGCCCAAGCCCGGTCCGGGGGCTCGGTCGCGACGGCCAAGCACCTCGCTCGCGACGACGCGTTCGACCAGTCGGTCACCGACTTCTGCGAACGCTACTCCGGCCAGAACGAGCAGGACTATGAGGAGTTCGTCAAGGCGGTCCGGTCCGGTCACCTGAAAGCGGCCGAAGGTGTCTGAGGATCCTCCGATCGGACCTCCTCCTGGGCCGCCAGGGCCCTCGGTCATCGCGGAACTCAGCACTATCGAGGTGCGGTGGATCCTGCCCGGGCAGCTGGATGCCGCGATCGCCAGCTGGTTCGGGCGGTTCCCCGCCGGGCTGGACTCGCGGGAGGACGCCTACCTCATCCATCCGGTGCTGCGCGGGCTGGCGGTCAAGATTCGCGCGGGCCAGCTGCTCGAGGTCAAGCGGTACCACGGCAGCCCGGGAATCCTTGACGCCGCGGGCCGCGCCCGCGGCCGGATCGAGTCCTGGCAGAAGTGGTCGTTTCCGTTCGGGCCGCTCGGTCCGGACTATGCCGGGGCGCCCGGCTGGGCGGTGGTGCACAAGAGACGGTGGATGAGCCGATTCCGGCTGGTTGGCGGGCGGCTCATAGCGGACGCTTTGGAGCGGGCCACGGGGCCGGAATGCGGGGTGGAACTCACCGAATTTCACTCGGGCGGTGAGACCTGGTGGTCCCTGGGATTCGAGGCGACCGGTCCGGCCGACTTGCTCCGCCGCACGCTCGAGGGCGCCGCCGCGCTTATGTTCGCCCAGGCTCCGCCCGGTGATGTGAAACTTGACATGAGCCACTGCCAGTCCTACGCCGAATGGCTGTCCCGGCACCGGGTAACCGCTGCAACTAATCCACAGGAGGGTGAGGAATCCCCGGCGCGCCTGAGGCAGGATCAGAGTCCGCGGCCGCCAGGTCCTGGGTAACGTATGTACGCAGAGTGGTCGATGAGGAGGTCGGCATGGCCAGCCTGGAGAAGGTCGACCACATCGTCGTCTTGATGCTCGAGAACCGCTCGTTTGATCACATGCTGGGGTATCTGTCCCTTGAGGATGACCGCGGCGATGTCCACGGTTTGCGTCCGGAGTTCGCCAACGAGCACGGCGGGCGCAGCTATCCCGTGCACCATCTCGGCAGCACGGCGATCACCGATGATCCCGATCACTCCGCCAGTTCGGTCGACCTGCAGATCGGCGGCGGCGCGATGAACGGCTTCGTCACGAGCTTTGCTGACACGCTCGCGCGCCGCGGTGTCCGGGATGGGGATCCTGCCCGCGTGATGGGGTATTACAACGCCGCCGATGTCCCGGTCTACGATCACCTGGCGCGCGAGTTCGCGGTGTGCGATCGGTGGTTCAGCTCGGTTCCCGGGGCGACCTGGCCGAACCGGCTGTACGCGATTTGCGGCCG
>JBAPYC010000783.1:0-2509 GCA_049284535.1 Streptosporangiaceae bacterium | reverse complement strand
GGGCCGGCGCAGCCGGGTCAGGGCGGCCGCGGCGAAGGCGGCCGCGGCGAGTCCTTCCACGTGCACCCGGCGCGGCGCCTCGTCCTGGATGGCGCTGTGGAAGTGGTCGAGGGCGGGGGGAAACGGCGACCAGCCGAACCACATCCGGGTTGGCTTGTCGATGTCGGGCAGCGCCGCCCCGGTCATGCCGGCCAGCACCGTCAGCCGTCGGCTGGGCGGCGAGACCGCGGCGAAAGCCGCCATCACACCCAGGCTGAGCAGCCCGTCGGCCATGGCCACCCGCAGGAACTTGCGCTGGCTGCCCCACTGACCCCAGTGCGGCACCGCGTCGAGCACGAAGTGCGAACCGAATCCGGCCACGAACGCTGATGCCGGGCCAGGGGCTCGGACGCCGATCAGGGCCCCGGACAGGACGTGATTGGTCAGCAGCACGCGCCCCCACCTTCTGCTTGCTTGGTTGCCGGTATACACCGTACGCGCCAGCCGGGGGCCGGGCGATTATCGGGGGGCGGCGGGCCGGCCACTGCTGGTAGCGTTTTCGTGGCGGGCTGGCAAGCAACTTAAATCCGACGAGGACTGACGCGTACCCATGCTGGACAGGCGAGTAATCAGGGAGAACCCGGACGCGGTGAAGGCGGCCGTCCGGGTCAAGGGCATTGACCTGGACGTGGACGAGCTGCTCGACCTCGACCAGGTCAGCCGCAAGCTCCAGCATGAACTGGACCAGGCCCAGGCCCGCCGCAAGAGCTCGTCCAGGGAGTTCGCCCGGGCCGACGAGGGCCGCCGGGCCGAGCTGCGGGCCGAGCACGCCGAGCTGGAGACCCAGCTGCGGGAGCTGCGCGAGCAGCTCGCCGAGACCAGTGCGAAGCTGCAGCAGCTGATGCTGCTCACCCCCACCATCCCGTGGGAAGGCGCGCCGGTCGGCCCGGACGACTCGGCGAACGTGGTCATCCGGGCGGTCGGCACCCCGCCGGAGTTCGGCTTTACCCCGCTCGACCACGTGGAGCTGCTGGAACAGCGCGGCTGGGCCGACTTCACCCGGGCCCGCAAGGTCGCGGGCGAGCGGGCCTACGCGCTGACCGGGGACATGGTGCTGCTCGAGCGGGCGGTGCACTCCTACGCACTTGACCTGCTGCGTGTCAGGGACTTCACGCTGGTGAGCGTGCCGTCGCTGGTCCGCGAGGAAGCCCTGATAGGGACCGGGCAGTTTCCCGCTCACCGCGAGGAGACCTACGCCATCCCGGCCGACGACCTGTACCTGGCGGGCACCGCCGAGGTCGCCCTGGTCGGCTTCCACAGCGACGAGATCCTGGACTTCAAGCGCCTGCCGGTCCGCTACGCCGGCATCTCACCGTGCTTCCGCCGCGAGGCGGGCAGCGCGGGCCGCGATGTCCGCGGCCTGCTCCGCGTGCACCAGTTCGAGAAGGTCGAGCAGTTCGTCATCTGCGTGGCCGACGCGGACGAGTCCGACCGCTGGCACGCCGAGCTGCTCGGCACGGCCGAGCAGCTGCTGCAGGGGCTGGGGCTGGCCTACGAAGTGGTGGAGTGCGCCACCGGCGACATGGGCGCGGGCAAGTACCGGATGAACGACATCAACACCTGGATGCCGTCGCTGAACGCCTACCGCGAGACGCACAGCTGCTCGTCCCTGCACGACTGGCAGGCGCGGCGGGCCAACGTGCGCTACCGGGACCAGGACGGCACCGTCCGGTTCGCCTACACGCTGAACAACACCGCGGTGGCCACGCCCCGGCTCCTGGCCGCGCTGGTGGAGAACTTCCAGACCGGCGACGCGCAGGTCCGGGTGCCGGACGTGCTGCGGCCCTACCTGGGCGGCCGTGAGCTGCTGTGAGCGCCTAACAGGCGTACGCTGCGAGGCGTGGAGCTCCAAGCCGATCGGGTGGCCGACCTGGCGGGCCGGCCGCTCAGCACACTGACCAGGCGTGACGTCGCGCTCGCGCTGCTCAGCGTCCCGGCCGCGGACGCACTGGCCTCGCTGCCAGGGATCCGGCGCGGAATGCTCGCGGCCGGCAACCCGCTGTCCGCCGCGTTCTGGTCCTCGACCGAGGCGGTCCTGGAGAAGATCAGCGCCGGCGAGGCCACGGTGGGAGACGTCAGGACCTGGCTGGAGGCCACCGGGACCGAGCCCAACGGGATCATCGGCCTGCACGTCTGGGACGAGCAGTCCGAGCGCAGCCAGCTCGCGGCGGAAATGCACACCCGGCTGGTCAGCCACCTCGAGGAACGGGTAGCCGCGGGCGAGATCGATCCCGACCGGCTGGCGGCGGGTGATGCGGCCGCCTGCCAGGCCTACATCGGCGTGCAGGAGCGATGGATGACGTCGGTGCTGCCCGATGGCCGGGTCCCGATGGACGCGCTGCTGGACGAGAAGGACGAGGAGTACTCGGCCGAGTGGGACGCCGCCGACGCGGACGCGCTTGCCATGCTGCAGGCGATGCTGGCCCGCGCCGGGGACCGCCCGCTGCCGCGGCAGGACCTGCGCCAGGTC
>JBAPYC010000782.1:0-4186 GCA_049284535.1 Streptosporangiaceae bacterium | reverse complement strand
TATCTGGGCGGCGCGGCCCTGGGGACCGCGGTGGTCGCTCTGCGAGCCGCGGGCCGGGGAACCGGGGCCGGGCCGGGTGGCCATGCTGGCCTGCGGGCCGGACGGGTGGCCGTAACCGGGCTGGCCGAAGCCGGAGCCGGACTGGCGCGGGCTGGACTGGCCGAAGCCGGAGCCGGAGCGGCTCAGACCGGGCTGGCCGAAGCCAGAGCCAGATTGGCCCGGACCGGACTGGCCGGAGCCTCGCTGGCCGTAGCCGGACGCGCCGGAACCGGAGGGCCGGCTGTAACCGGACTGGCCGAAACCGGACTGGCCTGAGTCACGCTGGCCGGGTCCGGACTGTGCAGCGCCGGACTGGGCAGCGCCGGACTGGGCAGCGCCAGACTGGGCAGCTCCGGACCGGCCGGAGCCAGGCTGCCCAGGGCCGGACTGTGCGGAACCGGACTGCCCAGGGCCGGACTGTGCGGAACCGGACTGCCCAGGGCCAGACTGTGCGGGGCCGGACTGTGCGGGGCCGGTGTGGCGGGAGCCAGAGGGGCCGTAGCCGGGGTCCTCCGGCGGATAGGCCGGGCCGCCGCGACGGAGCTCGGCGTACCAGGACTCGTCGTCGAGCGGCTGGTCGTCGAACCCGGGAGCGGGGTCGTCGTAGCGCAGCTCGTCGTAGTTCATGCCCTCCAGGCGCGGGTCGGCCGGGAGCTTAGCGCGGTCGTCGAGCCGGGGATTGTCGTACCACTGCTCGGGATAGGCCGGGCGGGCCGCGCGCTGGGGGCCGGTGTCGGGCAGGGCCTCCTGGGCGCCAGTGACGGGCCAGATGCCGTCGCCGGGCGTGCCGGCGCCGGGTACGGGATCAGGAGATGACGCGAAGGGCGGCACGTGGTAGCCGGGAACCTGGGGGTCGCGGGGACGCTGGCCGGCCCGGCCGGACGGCCGGGGCGGCGCGCTGCGCGGGCCGGTGCTGTAGTCCAGGGACGGCTCATACGACGGGTCGGAGTAGCCCGGATCGCCGTAGCCGAAGTCATCCGCGGCCGCCTGGCCGTAGCCGGGGCCGGTCCGGTAGGCCGACTCGAGGAGCTCCTTGGCCTCGGGATCCATCTGCCGGAAGCCGTATGGCCAGGAGATCTCGGGACCGAACGGCACCTTGTCGGGGTGGGGCCGCTGTTCTGATGGCCACTGGTTGCCATCGCGAGCCGGCGAACCGCTCCTCATATACCGGGTCACTCCCTGTCGGTCGGACAGCAGGCTAACAATCTCTAGCATCATCGCGACAAACGAGACACTCTGCTACCTGATCGGGTGAACTCGCGTTATGAAGTCGCGACATTGAAGAGACACGCTACTGCGCGACCAACCCCGGCATCATGCATTCGGAGCTTTCAGGCCGTGTCGGCCCGGCAGATTTGCCGGGTGTAAAGGTGATATAACGGCCCGCGACAGCCGGGCATATCCGGGTAAACCGGCCGCTGCGGGCGCGCTCAGCCCGGGGACGGCATAGCGGGACGGCTCCGGCGCCGGCTCCCGGCCGCCCTCAGACGCTCCGGGGGCGATGGTAGGCCGCCCGGGTCCGCTCGGTGTGCTTGCGGGCCAGGGCCCCGCACCGCTCGGCGTCGCCGGCCTGGATCGCCTCGATCAACTCGAGGTGCTCGGCCCAGGAGCCGTGACTGCGGGCGGGCGCCACCATCCGGTAGTACCACTGCACCCGGCGGCCGACGATGTCGGCCAGCTCACCCAGGACCGCGTTGCCGCCGATGACCGCGATCTCGGCGTGGAACAGGTTGTTGGCCGCCACCGCGGTGCCGAAGTCGTCTGCCTCGGCGGCCGTCTGGCCCTCCCGGCAGAGCTGCCGGAGCCGGGCCAGCTGCTCCGGGCTGGCCTTGCCCGCCGCCAGCCGGGCCGTCTCGGCCTCGAGCAGCGCGCGCACGTCGAGCAGGTTGTCCACCTCGGCGTCGGTAGGCACGTGCACGAAGGCGCCCTGGCTGGGCCGCAGGTCGACCCAGCCTTCGGCCTCCATCCGGTGCAGCGCCTCGCGGATCGGCTGCCGGCTGACGCCGAGCTGGCGGGCCAGGTCGGTCTCGACCATGTGCTGCCCGGGCGGCAGCTCGCCGCCCACGATCAAGTCGATCAGCGCGTCGTACACCGACTGGCGCAGCGGCACGGGCCGCTGCAGGGGACGAATCATCGCCACCGTCATCTTCTCCCCCAGCGATCTCTCGCCTGGCCTGGCTCTCTCACCTGGCCACCCAAGTCCGATTTTAACGGCGACTGTATGCAAAGTGCGATCCCCGGGTTCAGGGTTAGGCAACGGCTCCGGGCGCGGGGAGCGGCACGGGCTTCCGGGACAGGGGCCGCCGGCTCGGGATAGCCTGGCCGCCGTGCGTTATCTGGTGCGCGAGCGGCTGTTCTCTATCACCGAGGACTTCTGGGTCACCGACGAGGCCGGCAACCGGGTCTTCCTGGTGGACGGCAAGGCGCTGCGGCTGCGGGAGACGTTCGAGCTCAAGGACGCCTCGGGCGCGATCCTGGCCACTATCCGCAAGAAATTCATCACCTTCACCGACGAGATGGAGATCGAGCACGACGGCGAGCTCGTAGCGACCGTGCACAAGACGCTGTTCTCGCCGCTGCACCACCGCTCGGTGATCGACATCCCCGGCCGCGGGCAGCTCGAGGCGGTCGGGAACATCATCGACAAGGACTTCGAGATCCGCGACGGCGGGTATCCCGTCGCGCAGATCTCCCGGGCCTGGTTCCGGGTCCGGGACACCTACGGGGTGGATATCGCGCCGGGCGAGAACGATGCGCTGTTCATCTGTATCGCGATCTGCCTGGACCGTATCCACCGCGCCGCGGAGCGCCCGGGCTAGTGGCGGCCGGGCACCTGGTCGTCGGGGAAGGCGAACTCGCCGCCCAGGTAGCGCAGCAGCGGGTCGTCCGGGTCCGGCTCGCCCTGGTCGGCGATGATCTGCGCCGCGTACGCCTCGGCATCGTCCTGGGGGTTGTAACCCAGGGCTCGCGCCTCGTCCAGCGAGACCCAGCCGCCGCGGGTGTTGGCTGACACCCCGAAGATGACCCGGTATCCCGGCTCGGGCACGGTCAGGCAGGCCTCGAACAGGCGCCCGGCGTCGTCCGGTGACAGCCAGGTGGACAGCATCCGGACGTTCCGCGGCTCGGGGAAGCAGGAAAGGATGCGGACGCAGATGGCGTCCAGCCCGTACCGGCCGTGGTACATGGCGGCCAGTGCCTCCACGCTGGCCTTGGACACCCCGTAGAAGGTGTCGGGCCTGGGGAAGGCGTAATCGGGCACCGGGAAGTCCGCGGCCGGGGTGAAGCCGACGGCGTGGTTGGAGGAGGCGAAGATCAGCCGCCGGGTCCCGGCCCGGCGGGCCGCCTCGAACGTGACGTAACTGCCGCCCAGGTTGAGGCCGATGATCTTGTCCCAGGGGGCCTCGCCCGGGATCCCGGCCAGGTGGATGACGGCGTCCGCGCCCTGGCAGACCCGGGTCATGGCGTCCAGGTCGGTCACCGAGGCCTGGACGGCCTCCTCGTCCGGACCGGCTGTCAGCGGAGCCACGTCGACCAGCCGCAGCGTGCGGCCCGGCCGGGCCAGCCTCGGCCGCAGCATGGATCCGACGAGGCCAGCGGCCCCGGTGATGACGATGACCGACACCAGCCAGCCCCTTTCGCATCCCGTCCCGGTAACGGGCGGGTACCAGGTCGTTTACGTCCTCTTTCTATCGCACCGGCCGCGCATCTAGGCTCGAAGTCCTGATGGGCTTTACACGGGGTTCGCTGACACTGCCTCGGATGAACGCGCACCGGATGGTGGTGCTCGCGGCAGCGCTGACGGTGATCGTGGCCTCGGCCCTGGCCACCGCGCTCGCGGTCTTCAGCGGGCAGGCCCTGCCCCGCGCGGTCCGGCACGACCTGAACACGGCCGCCGGGACGTCCATGGTGATCACCGGGAACGTCGACTCGGCCTCGGGCGCGCAGTACACCTCGATCCTGCCGGGCATGATCTCCTCGGCGCTGGGCGGCACGCGGTTCAGCTTCGCCCGGGCCTACTGGTCCGACCCGCTCGGATTCGTCCCCGGCGCGCGGCCCGCCACCCCGGCGAGCGCCGGCAACCAGCCGATCGCCGAAGCCGCCGCCCTGGGCGGCCTCACCGCGCAGGCCACGCTGACCAGCGGGCACT
>JBAPYC010000781.1:0-4368 GCA_049284535.1 Streptosporangiaceae bacterium | reverse complement strand
GGGCCGGCCGCTGCCCCGCGGCGGCCCCGGCGAGGCCACCATGCCCGACGACCTGGCCATCACCGGCGCCGAGGCGGCGGAACTGGCCGACCAGCTACTGCGCGCGGGCCGTCCGTTCCATGCCCACGAGGTCCTGGAGGCGGCCTGGAAGACCGGCCCGGCCGCCGAGCGTGACCTGTGGCAGGGGCTGGCCCAGATCGCGGTCGGGCTGACGCACGCGCACCGGGGCAACGCCCGCGGCGCCGTCACACTGCTCCGGCGGGGCGCGCAGCGGGTCCGCGGCTACGCCGCTGAGGCTAGGCCGGTGAGCGAGAGCGGGGAACCCCGCCCGTTCGGCATTAATGTGGGTGAGGTGGTGTCCGCGGCCGAGGACCTGGCCGCGCGCATCGAGCAGAACGGGCTGGCCGCAGTGCCCGCGCCGGACCTTCGCCCGGGGCTGCTGGGCTAGTCGCAGCCCATGGTGGAGACGGGGTCGATGGCCTGCTCGCCGGACCGGGCGTCGGCCGCCACCTGGCTGGCGGTGAGCGCGAAGCCGGTGTCGTTCACGCCGACCGCGGCGGCGAACACCACGCCGTTCACCGTGCCCTGCGGGGACAGCAGCGGGCCGCCAGAGTTGCCCGACTCCACCACGGCCCGGATCTCGTAGATCTGCCGGGTGACCGTGGTGGTCTGGTAGATGTTCGGCCCCTGCGCGTTCTGGACGCCGCCGATCCGGGCCGCCACCGCGTGCAGGCTCGGGGCGTTCAGCGGGTAACCCGCGACCACGGCGCTGTCGCCCGGGCTGGCCGCGCCCGCGAACTGCAGCGGGGACAGGTCCAGGCCCGGCACGTAGAGCACGGCCACATCGACCTGAGGGTCGTAGAACACCACGGTGGCGCCCAGCACGCGGTCGCCGACGATCACCTTCTGATCCTGCGTCACGCCGGCCACGACGTGCGCGTTGGTCATGATGTGGTCGGTGGAGATGACGAACCCGGAGCCCTCGATCGAACGCTGGCAGCTCGGGGCCACGCCAGTCACCTTGACGACCCGGCTCTCGGCCGACTGGAGCGCGGAGCTGGTCAGCACAGCCGGGTCGGGGGCCGGGATGGACATGATCCGCTCCGCGCCGATCCCGCTGAACACCTCGGCGTAGGTGCTGTTGCTGGCCAGCAGCCGGCGGAAGTCGGAAAACATGGTCTTGGCCGGCTGCGGCACCACCTTATCCAGCGTCTGCAGCGTGAGGCTGTTGTTCACCTGCTGATCCACCACGGGGAACGGGGAGCCGTTCAGGACCGAGCCGACCACCCAGGCGATCAGCAGCACCGAGATCACGCTGACCACCGAGCCGCCGACCGAATCCAGCACCGTGGCCGAGCGCCAGGTCACCGTGGAGCGCATGGCCGCGCCGATGGAGGAGGCGATGAACTGGCCGATGACGGCGAAGCTGACCAGCAAGATGACGGCGATGATGTCCTGCTGGGTCTGCCCGCCGACGAGGGCGCGGGAGATGGACGGGCCAAACTGCGCGCCGAGCAGCGCGCCGCCGACGAAACCCAGGAAGGACAGGATGCCGACGATGAAACCCTGCCGGTAACCGGACACGGCGAAGGCGATCACGACCACGATCAAGATCAGGTCCAGCAGGTCACCGTGCACGCCCTAACGGTATAGCGTTTTGCCCGCTGGGATGGCCGGCCTGACGCGGTCAGCGGGCCCGGGTGCGCGGGGCCTCAGCGGGCCTGGTTGCGCGGGCCTCAGAGGGCCTGGTTACCCGGCAGTGGCGAGTCCACGATGGCGGTGCGGTCCCACGGCTTCTCCCAGCCGCCCAGCGCGAGCAGCTGGTCCACCAGCGCCCCGGTGAAGCCCCAGATGATCATGTTCTTGACCCGGAACGCCGGGCCGGTCCGCCCGCCCGGAAAGCGCAGCATGACCCGGATGGATGGATCGGCCAGCTCAGCCACGCTGATGCGTTCCACCGCGGCCACCTCGGCCACGTCGACCGGGGCGACCGCGTGCGGCTCACGCCACCAGGCCAGCACCGGGATGACCCGGAACCCAGAGCGCCAGACGTAGACCTCGGGCAGGGCGCCGATCACCTCCACCCCGGCCGGGTCCAGGCCGACCTCCTCGGCCGCCTCGCGCAGCGCGGTGGCGGCCGCGTTCTCGTCGCCGTCGTCCACCGAGCCGCCCGGGAACGCGGGCTGACCCGCGTGCAGCCGCATGTCCGCGCTACGCAGGATGAACAGGAGGTCGGGACCGTTCGGCCCGTCGGCGAACAAGACGAGCACGGCGGAGCGCCGGCCGCCGGTGATGGGCGGGACCAGGGCCTCCGGCACGTCCATGGTGTGGGCCACGTCAGCTAGCTGACGCAGCCAGGGCGGGACCGACCCGTTGGTGCCAGCCTTCTCGGTGGCCGCGGTCACGAGAAGGGGCCGGGTCGGATGAGCTTGGCGGCGACCTTCGGGTCGGTGGGGCCCTCGCCGAACGAGGGGCACAGGGCGGCCAGGGCGCACGCGCCGCAGGCGGGCCGCTGGGAGTGGCAGACCCGGCGGCCGTGCCAGATCATCCGCTGCGACAGGTCGGTCCAGTCCTTGCGCGGGATGAGCGTGGCCACCTGGGCCTCAACCTTGATGGGGTCGGTATCGGTGGTCCAGCCGAACCGGCGGGCCAGCCGGCCGAAGTGCGTGTCCACGGTGATGCCGGGGACGCCGAACGCGTTGCCGAGCACGACATTCGCGGTCTTGCGGCCCACGCCGGGCAGGGTGACCAGATCTTTGAGCTTGCCGGGGACCTCGCCGCCGAACTGGTCGCACAGCGCCTGCCCGAGCCCCATCAGGCTGGTCGCCTTGGCGTGGTAGAAGCCGGTTGAGGCGATGATCTTCTCCAGCTCCTCGCGGTCGGCGGCCGCGTAATCGGCGGCGGTCGGGTAACGCGCGAACAGCGTGGGGGTCACCATGTTGACCCGCTTGTCCGTGGTCTGGGCGGATAGGATCGTGGCGACCAGCAGCTCGAGCGGGGTCTTGAAGTTCAGCTCGGTGTAGACGTCGGGGTAGAGCACGGCGAGTTCGCGGGCGATCCGGCGGGCGCGCCTGACCAGCGCGGTGTGTGAAGGGGGCTCGGCGGTCACGGTTCCAGCTTAGGGCCTGCGGGCCCGCGCCCCTGGCTGGCGCGGGCCCTTCGGCGGGCGTTACTGCTGTACTGCTTTACTGCATTGCGGTGCTGCTGGAGGTGTCGCGTGAGCTCAGCTGCCGCCGGTCGAGGACGCGGGAGCGCTGGTGGGCACTGCGCCCGACGGGCGGCGGCGGACCGGGCCGCCGGAGGTGCTGGAGGAGGTGCTGGTGCGGTAGGCGGTGGTGCTGGAGGTGCCTAGGTGGGCACTGCGGCCGGAGCCGGTACCCGTACCGTCGCCCGAACCGCTGGCCCGGCCCGAACCTGAGCCGGCGCCCGGGCCCGATCCCGTGCCGGTGCTGGCCGTCTCGGCTGACCAGGTGACCGGGATGGTCTGCGGGGCCGATGCGGGCGGCGTGATGGAGACGTCCGCGCTGCCCGCGTCGCGTCCCCGGTCCACCGTCACCGTCAGCGTCACGGGCTGCCCGGGCGCGACCGTGCCCGAGGACTCACTCAGGCTGACCAACTGGGCCGGGGATGCGGTGGCCGACCAGCGGACCGGACCGCCCACGGCACTGATCGTGATCTGACCGGACGAGCCGGCCCCCAGATCCAGGCTCGTCGGCACATCCACGGTGCCGGCGGAGGCCGACGCGGTAGCGGACTGCGGTCCGGACTTGGCCGGCGCCGCGCCCGGCTGCGGCACCGGCGGTTGCGAGGCAGGCCGCGTGGCCAGGGTGATCATGGTCTCGGCCCGGGTGCCCGGCGTGCTCGTCAGCGGAGGCGACGACGCCACGCGGCTCAGCGGTTTCAGCGACGGGGTCTGGCCGCCGTTGCGCCCGGAAGGCACGATGGTGGTGACCGCGCCGCCGCTACCCAGGCCGGTGGGCTGCTCGATCACGGCGCCGGCCGGTGATCCGGTGGCGATGGTGTGGTTGACGTCCCGGGCGGCGGATGTGGTGACAGGCTCGTTCAGGGCAAGAGTGGACCCGACGATCGCCGCGGAGGCCATCGCCCCGGCCAGGCCGACCAGGAAACCGGTCCGGGAGCCGCGCCGGCGGGGCTTCGCGCCCGGGGCGGCCGGAGGCGGCGGGGGGCCCTGGGGACGGCGGGTCTCCTGGGGTTTGCGGACCTTCTGGGGTTTGCGGACCTCCTGGGGTTTGGGGCCCTGGGGTTTGGGGTCCTGGAGCTGCCGCCGGTGGCCGGCGTGCTGCGGCTGGTGCTGCGGCTTCGGGGATGGTGTGGTGGCGGCCGGGGCCGGGGTGGTCGGGGCTGGGG
>JBAPYC010000780.1:0-3201 GCA_049284535.1 Streptosporangiaceae bacterium | reverse complement strand
CCGCCCTGGCCCTGGCCGATCGCACCGGCCACGTCGCGTCGTACCTGGCGTCAGCGGCGGGCCTGTCCGCATCGGTGCTGGCCCGCTGCCCGCTGACCGTCGTCGACCTGACAAATACCGAACGGGCGCCCTCCCTCGCCTCGGTGGACGCCGAGCTTGCCCGCCTTGAGGCCGAACTCCCGGCCGGTACCACCCTGCTCGTGACCGCCCCCGGCGCCACCGTGAAGCCGCCGCACCTCCAGCTGGCCCTGGTCGACGGTCCCGGCTACGCCGCCGGCCTGCTGGCGGCCAGCTCCACCCGCCAGCCCGGCCTGGTGGTGCTCACCGACCTGACCTCGACGGTGCTCGGCTGGCTGGGCCGCCCCGTGCCCACCACCGATGCGGGCGCGCAGATCACCCGGGGCAGCCGCGGCGCGCTCGCCCCCACGGTGAAGTCGCTCGTCGGCCAGGACACCGCCGAACAGGTCTGGCGCGACACCCACGGCGCGTTCTTCTGGGCCTACGCGCTGGCCGACGCGGCCGTGATGTTCGGGATCGGCCTGTTCGGTTGGGGCGCGGCCCCCGAACGGCGCCGCCGCCGGGCCCGGCTGTGGCGGGTAGCCGGGGTGTTCGCCGCCGCGGTGCCCGTGGGCACGTTCCTGGCCAACCTGGTGCCGTGGCGGCTGACCAGCCACCCGGCCGCCTGGCTGTACTCGGTGGCGGTCGTGCTCGCCTTGGTCATCGGGGCCGCCGCGCTGGCCGGTCCGTGGCGCAAGGATCCGCTCGGCCCGTTCGGCGTGATCGCCCTGCTCACCCTGGTCGTGCTGGGCGTCGACGTGATGACCGGCTCGCGGCTGCAGCTGGAGGCACCGTTCGGCCTGTCCGTGCTCGAGGCCGGCCGGTTCTACGGCATCGGCAACGAGGCGCTCGGCATCTACGGCCTGGCCGGCCTGACGGCCGCAGGCTGGCTAGCCCTGCTCCTCCTCCGCCGTTCGTCCAGCTCGGGTTCGTCCGCCGCAAGCCTGCCTGACTCGCGCCCGCCCGCCTCAGCCCCGCCCGGGTCGCGCCTGCCTGACTCGCGCCCGCCCGCCTCAGCCCCGCCTGGGTCGCGGCGTCCCGCGGTCCTGGCCGTGACCGTGGTCGCGCTGTTCGCGGTGTTCGCCTCGGGCTGGCCCGGCTTCGGCGGCAAGGTGGGCGGCACCATCGCCATGGTGCCGTGCTTCTTGCTGCTCGGCCTGGTCGTGGCCGGGGTCCGGCTGAACTGGCGCCGGATCGCGCTAGTGGCCGTCAGCGGCCTCGTCCTGTTCGCGATCTTCGCGCTGGTCGGCTACTTCACGCCGGTCGCCGGCAAGTCTGACATCGGCGCCTTCGCCGGCGACGTGCTGCACGGCCACGCCGGCGCCCTGCTGCTGCGCAAGATCAACTCCAACATCGGCTCGCTGTCGGTCAACGCGTTGAGCCCGCTCAGCCCGATCGTGGTCGTGGGCGCCGGCCTGATGCTCTGGCATCCCGAGTGGTTCCGGCTGAAGACGATCCCGCTGGCCTTTGCGACCGAGCCGCTGCTGCGGCCGCTGCTCGGCGTGCTGTGGCTGCTGCCGGTGCTGGGCTGGCTGGCCGATGACTCCGGCATAATCGTGCCGGCCACGGTGCTGCCGCTGGCCCTGCCGCTGGGAATTGCGCTCGCGGCCGCGACGGCGTATCAAGATCCCCAGGAACATAATCGTGATGTAACCCTCAACCCGCCGGTCCCTGGCCCGTCTGAAGTAGGCAGAACGTAACCCGTGCAATATCAGCTCTCACGCATCATCGCCGGGCCCTTCCTGCACACCATCTGGCGGCCCAAGGTGACCGGGATCAAGCACATCCCCACCTCCGGCGGAGCGATCCTGGCCGCTAACCACCTGTCCTTCGTGGACTCGGTGTTCCTGCCGCTGATGGTGGACCGCCCGGTCACGTTCTCCGCCAAGTCCGAGTACTTCACCGCCTCCGGCCCGGCCGCCAAGCTGATGGCGGCCTACCTCAAGGCCACGAACCAGCTGCGGATGGACCGCGAGGGCCCGCGCGCCGCTCAGGAAACGCTCGAGGCTGCGCTGACGCTGCTGCAGGAAGGCAACTTGTTCGGCATTTACCCGGAGGGCACCCGGTCCCCGGACGGCCGCCTCTACCGGGGCCGCCCCGGCGTCGGCTGGCTGGCCCTGAAGTCCGGCCTGCCCGTCATCCCGGTCGGCATGGTCGGCACCGGCCACGTGCTTCCCCCGGGCAGCGTCGTCCCCCGCCCCGGCCGCATCGAGGTCCGTATCGGCGCCCCGCTGGAGTTCCCCGCCAGCACCTTGTCCGCGCCCCCCGGCAAGGCCCGCCGCCTGATCGCCGACCAGACCATGGCCGCCATCCAGGCCCTGACCGGCCAGGAGACCGTCGCCACATTCGCCTCCGACCGCAAAGCCGAACTAGCCGCCGCCGCACCCCCCAGGCGCCGCCCCCACCTCCTCCCCCGCCGCCGCTAGCGCGAACCTCCTGCCCCGCCGCTAACCCCGACCTCTCGCCGCAAAGGCCGCCCACCCCGCCCCGCGGCCAAGGCCCAACCGGACCCAAACCATGATCATGGGCATTTTCGAACACTATTTGCTCAAAAATGCCCATGATCATGAAACCCCGGACCTTGAACCGTGATCGGGAGCAGTTTTGGGTCGTATTTGCCGAAGACTGCTCCCGATCATGAACTCGCGGCAGCGCACTCCGGGCAAAGGCCGAACAGCTCGACGGTGTGACCCACATCGGTGAAGCCGGCCTCGGCCGCGACCTTCTCGGCCCACTGCTCCACTGCGCGGCCTTCCACCTCGACGCTCTTCCCGCAGTTGCGGCAGGTCAGATGGTGATGGTGGACGCTCGTCCCGCACTGCCGGTAGAGCGTCTCGCCGCTGGCGTCGCGGATTGCGTCGATGCTGCCCTGCTCGCTGAGCGCCTGCAGGTGCCGGTAGACGGTGGCCAGTCCCACGTGTTCGCCCTTGCGACGCAGCTCGGCGTGGATTTCCTGGGCGCTGCAGAATCCGGGCAGGCTGTCCAGCGCGGCCGCCAGGGCCTGCCCTTGCCTGGTCTCGCGTCCCCGGCTCGAGCGCGCAGGCTTCAGCCCGGCGTCCTCCTGTGGCTGCGGCGTCGTCACAGTCGCACGCTACCTCCGCACCCCTCTCGCAGCCAACGCAAGCCCTCCCACCACCCGCTTGG
>JBAPYC010000779.1:0-6687 GCA_049284535.1 Streptosporangiaceae bacterium | reverse complement strand
TGCTGGCGGTGGCCTTCGCGGCCGGGGTGTTCGCGCTGGTGACCAGCGACATCTGGCGGCTGTCGCACTATCTCGGGCCGCTGCGGCTAACCGTCATCGCTCTCGGCTCGGTGGCCGGCATCACCGTGACGATCGTGGTCGCCACCGGGCTGTGGGAGCGCAGCCCGCACCCGGCCGCGCGCGAGCAGGTCGCCTTGTTCAACATCGTCACCGCGGCCACGGCCGGCCTGGGCGTGGCCGCGCTGTACCTGGCCCTGTTCGCGATCATGCTCGCCGCAACGCTGCTGCTCGTGCCGGGCAGCCTGCTCGGCCTGGTCCTCGGGCACCCGGCCGGCGTGGCCGACCAGGTAAACCTGGCCTGGCTGGCCACTTCGATCGCGACGCTGGGCGGCGCGCTCGGCGCGGCCCTGGAGAGTAGCGAGAGCGTGCGCGAGGCGGCCTACACCTACCAGCCGGATACGCAGATCGACGACGTCACCGGCCCGCGGTGACGTGCGGTTAAGGGACTCAGCCCTTCCCGGGCAGCCACGGCTGCTGCCAGCGCGGGTGGCCGCGGAGCAGGGTGTCCGCCTCCGCGGGTCCCCAGGACCCGCGCGGGTAGGGGCGGACGTCGGGCGGGTGGTCCAGCAGCGGCTGCACGATGCGCCAGGTCTCCTCGACGCTGTCCTCCCGGGCGAAGTACTGGTGGTCGCCGGCCATCGCGGCATGCAGCACCACCTCGTATGGCTCCGGCGGCTCGCCGAGCTCGCGGGCGAAAGAAGTGTCCAGGTGGACCGGGCGCCAGGACTGCCCGGCCAGTGCGGACAGCTGCAGCCGCAGACCCGGGTCCGGGTCGATTCGCAGGACGATCTGGTTAGGCTCTGCCCGGGTCGGCTGGGGCAGGAAGGCCAGCCGGGGCGTGCGGCGCAGGAGCAGGCGCACCTCGGTGACCTTGTGCGGTAGCGCCTTGCCGGCCCGCAGGAAGATGGGGACTTCGGCCCAGCGCCAGTTGTCGATCTCCAGCCGCAGCGCCACGAAGGTCTCGGTGGCCGAGCCGCTGGCCACACCGGGAACGTCGGCGTAGCCCTGGTACTGGCCGCGCACGCAATGCTGAGGGTCGCCCGGCGGCATGGCGCGGAACACCTCCGCCTTCTTGTCCTGCGTGTCGCCGGCGCTAGCGCCGGCCGGCGGGTCCATGGCGACCAGGGCCAGCACCTGCAGCAGGTGGTTCTGGACCACATCGCGCAGCGCGCCGACGGAGTCGTAGAACCTGCCGCGTCCCTCGACGCCGAAATCTTCGGCCATCGTGATCTGCACGCAGGATACACTCTTGCGGTCCCACAGCTCGGCCAGCGCGATGTTGGCGAACCGCAGGTACTCGAGCTCGACGACCGGCTCCTTGCCGAGGAAATGATCGACGCGCAAGATCTGGCTCTCGCGCAGCAGCCGGTGCAGCCGGGCGTCCAGCTCACGGGCCGACGCCAGGTCGCGGCCGAACGGCTTCTCGACGGCGACCCGGCCGCCGCGCAGGATCTTCGCCGCGCCGAGATGCTCCACGATGGGGCTGAACAGGGACGGGGGCACCTCCAGGTAATACACGGGCCGCTGCCGGTCGCCGATCCTGTCGGCGAGACTGCGGTAGAGCGCGGCGTCGCTGACGTCTCCGGACAGGTAAGACATCCGGCGGGCAAGCCGGGCGAAGACCGCGTCGTCCACGTCCTGACCGGAGTCCACGATGGCCTCGCGGGCCTGCTTGACGAGCTGCTCGATGGTGATGTGGTCACTCGCCACCCCGATGACCGGGCAATCGAGCAGCCCGCGGCGCTCCAGCCGGTACAGCGCGCGGAACGTCATCCGCCGGGCCAGGTCGCCGGTGATGCCGAAGATGACCAGCACGTCCGCGGCGTCGTCGCGGTGGTTGTCCATCAGCCCTGCCTCTTCCGGGCCAGCCGCCCCTCGGCCAGGGCCGGGCGGGACACGTCGTCGAGCGTCCGCACGACCAGATCCGCGCCCGCGTCGGCCAGCGCCTGCTCGTTGCCGAGGCGGGCCACGCCCAGGGCCGCCATCCCGCCGGCCTTGGCCGCCTGCACGCCGACGGCCGCATCCTCGACCACGAAGCACCGGGCGGGCGTGGCCGGCAGCTCCTCGGCCGCCAGCAGGAAGATCATCGGATCTGGCTTGCCGCGCGGCAGGTCGCGCCCGGACACGTCCGCGTCCAGCAGGTCGAGCAGGCTGAGGCCCTTTTCGGCGACATGGTCATCCAGCGAGACCTGTCGCAGGAGGAGGTCGGCGTTCTCGGACGAGGACGCAGCGGCGATCGGGATGCCGGCCGCCTTCACCGTCAGGACAAACCGGATCGCGTCGGCGAAGGCGGTGAAATCCCCGGCTTCGATCAGCTTGATCAGGTGTGCCTGCTTGACCGCCGCGTAGCGTTCGGCCCGCCGCTCGGCGCCGGGCACGCCGAAGTACTCCAGCGCGGCGAGCGCCCCGGCCAGCCGGGGGCGGCCGGCGACGACCTTCTGGTACACGGCCTCGGTGAACCGCTCCGGGGAGTAGCTGGTCTGGTCACGCAGGCCGGCCCATTCAGTGTCCATCAGCTCCTGCAGCGCCAGACGCCACGCGCGGAAGTGCGGCGAGTCGACCAGCACGCCGTCGACGTCGAAGATGGCTCCCTGGAACGTCCGGGAGCCGTGGACGGCTGGCGGGTCGGCGAAGATCACCGACCGCCGGGCCTGCACGCGGGCGGCGGGAATGGATTGGTCGCCGGCCAGCAGCCGGGCCAGGGCGTCGTGCTTGCTCGCCCCGGTGACCAGCCACATGGCCTCCTCGGCCCGGGCCAGCGCCGGGTAGGTGAGCGTCATGCGCCGGTGCCCCCGGTGGAGGCCGGTGACGGCGACCAGCCGGTCGGTCATCTCCAGGACCGGGTCCCCGGGGACCAGCGAGGCGGTATGCCCGTCAGCGCCCAGCCCGAGGTGCACCAGGTCAAAGCGGGCGGGCAGCCGGCTGGCGTAGGCGGCGGCCGCCGCTTCCAGGTCCGGGTCGGTGACCGGCATGGGAATCAGGGTGACCGGCAGCGATCCCAGGATCTGGCGCAGGCGGGTCAGGTTACGCTCGGGGTCCCCGTCGGGCGCGACCCGCTCATCAACCTGGTAGATCTCGACCGAGCTCCAGGGCAGGTCGTGTTTTACGAGCTCGGTCAGCATGAGCCAGGGAGTCCGGCCGCCGCTGACCGCGCACGTGAACGCGCCGTACGCCGCGATCGCGGACCGGATCTGGTCCGCCACGAATCCGGCCGCCTTGACTGCCAGCTGTGCCGTGTCAGGCTCGGTGACCAGCGTGTGTTCCATGCTCATCGGGAGAGCTGCTCGTGCCGGGCTCCGATCCGGGCCAGCAGGTCCTGCCATGAGGCCGCGAACGCCTCCGCTCCCTGGCGCTGCAGCTCGCCGGCCAGGGACGCGGCGTCGATGCCGGCCCGGGCGAAGGCGGCGATGACCTGGTCGGCGTCTCCGCCGTCGGTGGGCAGGAGGCCGCCGACCGTGCCGTGACCGGCGAACGCCTCCAGGGTGTGGTCCGGCATGGTGCTGACGGTGAACGGGGCGGTCAGCGCTTCTGCATACAGCACGTCGGGGACGCCGGGGTCCTTCACCGAGGTCGGGGCCCACAGCAGCCGCTGCGCTCGGGCCCCCTCGCTGGCCAGCCGCCACCAGCGGGGCGAGTCCAGCAGCTCCCGGTACGCCCGGTAGGCCTGGCTGGCCTGATCGACGGTGCTGGGGGTGTCGTGGACCAGCAGCGGGGACACCTCCAGCGACACCCAGCCGTCCACCGTGCCGGTGCGGGCGTGGACGGGCGCAAACAGGCCGACGTCGTAGGCCGTGCTGTCCTTGATCGCCTGGTCAAAGATGGCGGGGTTAGAGGTGAGCCCGGTCACCGGGTACTCATCGACGTAGCGCCTCAGGATCCCCCCGTCGGGCAGGGCCCGGTTGATGTTGTCCAGCCAGAGACTCTGGCCCGCCTCGTGCAGCGCCTGGGTCGCCTTCATGGCTCCACCGTGGCCCGTGGCGGCAGCGGCTCGCATCCCCCGCCCGGCTAGAAACGGCGCCGCGGATCTAGCCGGCCAGGGGATGCGGGCCGGCGGCCGGTCCCGGCAGTATCCCGGTCGTGAGGCCACGGAACGTCGTCCCGGGACCTGCGCCGTGAGCCTGGCAATCCGCCCCAGGCGCCGGGCCGCGGAGATCGGCACTGCGGCGCGGACCATCACGCAGCGTGCGCCCGTGACCCTGACCCTGGTCCGGCAGCGGGCCCAGCCCACGGCCACGACCATCGTCCGGCTGACCGTCACCGCCGTCTTCGCCTACCTGCTGGCGCTGCCGCTGCCCAACGCGTCACAGCCGGTCGTGGCGCCGCTCACCGCGCTGCTCGTCGTCCAGGTCAGCGTCTACCAGACGCTCCGCACCGCGGTGCGCAGGGTGGCCAGCGTGGTGGCGGGCGTCCTGCTGGCGCTGGGACTGTCCGCGTGGGTCGGGTTCACCTGGTGGAGCCTGGGGATCGTGACCGCGCTGGGACTTGCCGTCGGGTACGCGCTGCACCTGGGCGAGGAGGTCCTCGAGGTGCCGATCAGCGCGATGCTCATCCTGTCGGTCGGCACCAGGTCCGCGGCGACCGGGCGGATCGTCGAGACCTTCATCGGGACGGCGGCCGGGCTGGTGGCCGGGTTCATCCTCACCTCGCCGCGGGTGCAGCCGGCCGAGGAGGCCATCGAAGATCTCTGCCGCATGATGGCCGAACTGCTGGACCGGATGGCCACCGGCCTGGCCGACGGACCTGTCCACGCCGCCACCGCGAGCGACTGGCTGGCGCAGGCCCGGGCCCTCGGCAGCGAGATACGGCGGGTGGACGACGCGCTCCGCCAGGCGGAGGAAAGCACCAAGCTCAACCCGCGCAGCCTGCGACTGCCGCATAGCCCGATAACACTGCGCGAGAGCCTGGAGACCCTGGAGCATGAGGCGATCACGCTCCGCGTGTTCGCCCGGTCGCTCGCCGACAGCACCCGGCTGGCCGATGACGACAACCCACTCGCCGATCCGGACGTGCGCCAGCGGCTGGCCAGCGTGCTGCGGGAACTGTCCGCCGCGGTCAGGACGTACGGGAGCCTCGCGACCGAGTTCGATGCGCCCCGTCACGACCTGCTGGAGTCCGAGCTGCAGCGTCACCTGGCCGCGGCGCACCGTGAGCAGGATCGGCTCAGCAAGCTACTAGGCACCGACCCGGCGGCCAGGCCGGCCGGGTGGCCGTTGCGAGGTGAGCTGATCAGCCATCTCGACCGGCTCAGGACCGAACTCGAGGCCGGCAAGCCGGACCGCAGGGGCCGGCCGCGGCGCAACCGTACCTGGCGGTTGCCGCGCGGGGGCCTGCAGCGACTGCCGCCCTCGTGGCGGCGGCTGATCAAATGACGGGCTGATGAGGCTGCGGGCCGGTCAGTCAGGGCCGGTCAGTCAGGACCGATCGCCGACTCGACCCAGGCGCGCAGGTCGGCGGCGGGGGCGGCGCCGGACCGGCGCGCGGCGGGCTGTCCCTGGCGCAGCACGATCAGCGTCGGGATGGCCTGCACGCCGAACCGCTCCTGGATCTGAGGCGAGCTGTCCACGTTGACCTTGACCAGCTTGACCCGGCCGGCCAGCGTCGCGGCCACCTCCTCCAGGGCCGGGCTCACCATGCGGCAAGGCCCGCACCACGGCGCCCACAGGTCGACGACGACGGGGATGGACGCGGCTTCGGCGACCTCGGCAAACGTGGTGTCGTCGGCCTCAGCGATCCAGGGCAGCGGCTGGTGGCAGTGACCGCAGCGCGGGATGCCGGCCGCCGCGGCCGGGACCCGGTTGCGGCGCCCGCAGTGCCGGCAGCGGATCAGCTCGGCAGACATCGAGGGAGCGGTCATGGGTCAGTCCTGATTCTCGTAGCTGACGGTCAGCTCGCCATCGGAGTATCCGACCCGGATCACGGCGCCGTCGAGGACGTCGCCGGCCAGCAAGGCGCGGCCGATCCGGGTTTCCACCTCCCGGCTGATGAACCGGCGCAGCGGCCGCGCGCCGTAGATCGGGTCGAAGCCCTGCTGGGCGATGAAGCGGCGGGCGTCGTCGCCGACCTCCAGCGTCATCCGGCGCTCGCTGAGCCTGGCGCGCAGGTCGTTCATCATGAGGTCGACGATGTGCTCGATTTCTGGCTGGGTCAGCGGCTTGAACAGGACGATGTCGTCCAGGCGGTTCAGGAATTCGGGCCGGAAGTGCGCGCGCATCTCGGCCATCACGCGCTCACGCGTGTCGGGCTTTATCTCGCCGTCCGACACGGCGTCCGCGGTCAGCCACTCCGAGCCGATGTTGGACGTCATGATGATGACCGTGTTGCGGAAGTCGACGGTGCGGCCCTGCGCGTCAGTGAGGCGGCCGTCGTCCAGGACCTGCAGCAGCGTGTTGAACACGTCCGCGTGCGCCTTCTCCACCTCATCGAACAGCACGACCGAGTACGGCTTGCGGCGGACCGCCTCGGTGAGCTGGCCGCCTTCCTCGTAGCCCACATAGCCGGGTGGCGCGCCGACCAGGCGGCTGACCGTGTGCCGCTCCTGGTACTCGCTCATGTCGATCCGGATCATGTTCTCCTCGGTGTCGAACAGCGCTGCGGCCAGCGTCTTGGCCAGCTCGGTCTTGCCCACGC
>JBAPYC010000778.1:0-1527 GCA_049284535.1 Streptosporangiaceae bacterium | reverse complement strand
CGCCGGCGGCGGCCGGGGAGACGACGGCCTGGCCGCGGCAGTTCGGCCAGGTGATTGTCGAGGTCCTGGCCGGCGCCCGGGCGCCACGTCAGATCACGGCGTGGACCACTGATCACGCCCGGGCTCAGGTCGAGGCGCTCGTCCGGGATCTCGCGTCGGTCCAGCGGCCCCGGATTCAGCGCATCATCACCTCACGGCCGACGGCGCAGGTGGTGGAGATGACGATGGTGGTCAGGTTCGGGCCGCGATCGCGAGCGCTGGCGCTGCGATTCGAGCAGGCACCCGCCCGGAAGGCCGCACCGGGCTTGCCGGCCCGTCCGGCCCGCTGGCTCTGCACCGAGATCGAGGCCGGCTGAGCTCTCACGGATGCGCGGGGCCAGGGTGGGGCGAGTGCAGCCAGGCGAGCATGTCGGCGGGCGCTAGCTGAGCAGCGCGCGCATAGTACGCCGCGATCTCTTCGCTGCTGAGGACCTCGTGGGCGGCGCCGGAGGTGCCGCGGCGGAAGAATGCGGCATTGCTCTTGAAGATCCCGGCCGTCGGGACGAGGTTATCCGCGTTGGCCCTCATGCCGCCGAACGTTGCCGCCCGCACTAGTTCTGGCCAGGTCGGCCCGGGCACGGTTATGCCGAGCTGCCGGGCGAGCCAGCGCATCTGGCCGTCCAGATCGGCCAGCAGGTTGTCATAGTGCACAAGCAGCACATTCGGATCATCCGGCCTGGACCACGCATCCGACAGATGCCACAGGACACCGGGCAGTCCATCGGAGTATTCGCGTGGATCGTCATCATCTGCGATCCACGCGAGCAGCCAGTCGTGCAGCGACTTTTGCGGCTTGGGCGGCCCGGCCGGCTCGGGCTGGCCGGTCAGCCGCCGGACCTTCGCGCGGTCCATGTTGTCGCCTTGGTGGTAGAGCGATATCGCCATATCGAGCGGATGCCGCGCCGTCACGATGTAGGTCGCGCGCCGGTCCAGCGGGACCCCGTCCAGCGGCGTGTGGGTCTTGATGAACCGCCGGTGCTGCTGAGCCTCGAGCCGGGCAAACACCTGGTCGCGCGGCTCGATCAGGTGATCGAGCCACGGTGAGAGCTGCGCGAGCGGCGCGGGCAGTTCCGGTGTCTGGAAGATCAGCAGCGCGCAGATCATCTGCACCCACGTGGTCCCGGTCTTGGACCGGGTGCTGATCACAATGTCGCCATCGCGGAACGGGAAGCCGAGCCACCGGGCGCTGTCCTCATCTGGTGACTGGTAGCGGATCGGGGCGCTCACCACGCCAGCGAGCGTAGCGGACAACGGCAGCCGTCAGGTGCCGCTGGCGATGGAGGCTCTAGGCGTCCGCGCGGGTGCGGGGGTCGCCGTGGCAGCGCTTGAACTTGCGGCCGGAACCGCACGGGCACGGGTCATTGCGTCCGACGCGGGCGAACTCGTCGTCCACGCCGGGGCCCTGGCTGTGCTCCACATGGTTTCCGCCGTCGACGGACGGGGCCGAGTACTGCAGGCGCTGCGGCTGGCGGGGGCCCAGGCCGGCCG
>JBAPYC010000777.1:0-2507 GCA_049284535.1 Streptosporangiaceae bacterium | reverse complement strand
TCCCAGCCCGCCCCCGCCCCGTCCCAGCCCGCCCCCGCCCCGTCCCAGCCCGCCCCCGCTCAGCCCGAGCCCACCCCCGCCGCCCCCGGTGCCTGGGCCCTCATCCGGTCCAGCCCGGTGCTGCCTGGCCTGCTCGCGCTGTCGTTCGTGTTCTACCTGCTGTACGGCCCGGTCGAGGTGGCCCTGCCGGTGCACGTGGCCGGCGACCTGCATGGCTCCGCCGCCCTGCTCGGCATCTTCTGGGCCGTCTTCGGCGTGGGCGCGCTGATCGGCGAGCTGTCATCGCCCTTCCTGCGCCGATGGCCGGTGTGGCCGACGATGACCGCGATCGTGCTCGGCTGGGGCCTGGGCCTGGTCCCGCTGGGCGTGCCCACCCCACTGTGGGCCGGCCTGGCCACCTTTTTCGTCGCCGCAGTCATCTGGGGCCCGTGGACCTCGCTGTCCATGGCGGTGTTCCAGGACGCCGCCCCCGCAGGTGCCCTGGCCTCGGTCCTCGCGGCCCGAACCTCGCTGCTGATCGTGGCCTCGCCGCTGGGCACCGCCCTCGGCGGCCCCTTGGTCGCAGCCCTGGGCGCGCGCGGCACCCTGCTCGCCTCGGCCCTCGCCACGATCGCCCTCGGCCTGATCACCACCGCCGTCCTCGTCCATTCCCGCCATCGCCCGACGCCCGGCTAGGCCGCTGCTTCCCCGCCGGCGCGCGGTGGCTTCAGGTGTCCTTCATGTTGCCCGCCTAGCCTCGCTGGGCGGGAGCGCGAACAGCTGCTCATTCTTCAGAGCTAACCGAGATGAACCGTTCAGGGAGTCCCGAGTGCCGTACCGCACACTAGGTCACATGAGCAGCGAACGCCGATACGGCATCCGCGAGGCCATGGCGGCCAGAGACCGCGGCCGGGCCCGGGTCCGATCGACCACCACAGCGGTCGGCCTGGCCAGCGTGGTCGCGGCCGGTGCGGTCGCGTTCGCTCTGCCTGGATCGACCCACAACACCAGCGCTTCCTCCGGCTCGGCCTCCACCGGTACCGGCTCGTCAGGCTCCGGCTCCGGATCAACCAGCACCGGATCCTCCGGCACCAGCTCGGGGTCGAAGGGCTCCAGCTCTACCTCCGGCTCGGGCTCGTCCTCCTCGAATTCCGGATCCTCCGGTTCCAGCTCCTCCTCCAGTTCCAACTCGGGCAGTTCCAACTCGGGCAATTCCAGCTCGGGCGGCTTCAGCTCGGGCTCCGCGCCCACGTCCAGCTCGGGCAGCGGCCACGCCACCAGCGGCGGTTCGTGATGCCCCGTGCCAGCCGCCTCTCCGCCTCACCTTCAGCCGGCGCTCCCGCAGCCGGCTCCGTCGTGGCCGGCGCTCCCACCGCCGGCCATCCGCTGGCCGGCATCCCCTCCGTCGGCCAGCCTCCGGCCGGCCCTTCCGGGGCCGGCTCCATCTCGGCCAGCATCCCCGTGGCTGGCCGTCCGCCGGCCGGTTACCGGCCGACCGGGCCTCCCCAGGCCGGCTACTCCGCAGCCGGCTCCACCCCGGTCGGTCCCCTCCCGGCTGGCCCTGCCCCGGTCGGCTCCGCCCCGGCCGGGGCAGGTAAGCCCCTACCCGCGGCCGCCGGAACCCTGCCCGGCGGCCGGGGGGCCCTTCCTGGCGTCCGGATGGCCCTGACCAGCGAAGCCAGAACCGGAACCAGGACCAGAACCGGCGCCGCCGCGACTCTCGCCGAGGCGCGAACCTCCGCGAGCTGGCGGGCCCTGGGCACCCTGGTCCAGCTGGTCGTGACCGACCCGCGAGACCTGCCCGAAGCCCAGCGCCTGCTCACGGCCGAACTCGCCGCCGTCGACGCGGCCTGCAGCCGGTTCCGCCCCGACTCCGAGATCCGGTCCCTGCGGACCGCCCGCGGCCGTCCGGTCCGGATCAGCCCGCTGCTGGCCGAAGCCGTCGGCGTGGCGCTGCGCGCTGCCCAGCTGACCGATGGAGACGTGGACCCCACCGTGGGCGCGGCCATGTCCGCCATCGGCTACGACCGCGACTTCGACCTCGTCCCGCGGACCGGGCCGCCGCTGGCGGTCACCGCCCGGACCGTCCCCGGCTGGCGCGAGATCCACCTGGAGGGCCGGTCCCTGACCATGCCCGAAGGCGTCCAGCTCGACCTCGGTGCCACGGCCAAGGCCTGGGCCGCGGACCGCGCCGCAACCCGTATTGCCGACAACATCGACGGCGGCGTCCTGGTCAGCCTGGGCGGCGACATCGCCGTCGCCGGCCAGGTCCCGGAGGGCGGCTGGCGGATCCGCGTTCAGGACGTGACTGGCTCGCCTGCCGATCCGCCGCCGGGCCCGTACGCGCTCGTCGCCATCCGCGACGGCGGCCTGGCCACCTCGAGCACGGCCGCCCGGCGCTGGCAGCGCGGCGGCGACGTACTGCACCACATCCTGGATCCCCGCACCAGCCGGCCCGCGGAGGCCATCTGGCGGACCGTGTCGGTGGCCGCCGGGACCTGCGCCGACGCCAACGCGGCCAGCACCGC
>JBAPYC010000776.1:0-7229 GCA_049284535.1 Streptosporangiaceae bacterium | reverse complement strand
GTGCTGGCGGCTGCGGTGCCGTCGGCCGCAGTGCCGGCCGCCTCGGTGCCGGCCGCCCAGGGAGAGGCTGCGCCATGACCGACGGCTTCGACGAGCGACTGCGGCGCTGGCGGCTGGTCCTGGGCGGCGCCGACGACGGCACCGGGGTGCCGCTGGACGGGGACGACGCGAAGATCGACGCGGCCCTGGGCGCGCTGTATGACTCCGACGAGAACCCGGGGCGCCAGGGCTCCCTGCAGCGGCAGGCCGGCCTGGGCGGGTCGGCCCCGCGGGTAGCCCGCTGGCTCGGCGACATCCGCACGTTCTTCCCGGTCGGCGTGGTCCAGGTCATGCAGAAGGACGCGATCGAGCGGCTGGGCCTGACCAGGCTGCTGCTGGAGCCCGAGATGCTGGACGCGGTCGAGCCCGATGTGCACCTGGTCGGCACGCTGCTGTCGCTGAGCCGGGTGATCCCGGAGCAGGCGCGGGAATCGGCCCGCGCCGTGGTGCGCACGGTGACCGCGGACCTGGAACGCCGGCTGACCCAGCGGACCCGCTCGGCGGTGACCGGGGCGCTCAACCGGGCCGGCCGCTCCAGCCGGCCACGCCGCCCGGCCGACATCGACTGGAACCGGACCATCCGCGCCAACCTGCGCCACTACCTGCCCGAGAAGCACACCATCGTGCCCGAGCGGCTGGTCGGCTACGCCCGCAAGCAGCAGGCGGTGGCGCGGGACGTCATCTTGTGCCTGGACCAGAGCGGGTCGATGGCCTCCTCGGTGGTGTACGCCGGAGTGCTCGGCGCGGTGCTGGCCTCGATCCGCTCGCTGCGCACGTCGGTGGTCGCTTTCGACACCGCCGTGGCTGACCTGACCGATCTGGTCAGCGATCCGGTAGACCTGCTGTTCGGCACCCAGCTCGGCGGCGGCACCGACATCAACCGGGCGGTGGCCTACTGCCAGCAGCTCATCACCCGCCCGGCCAGCACCATCTTCATCTTGGTCAGCGATCTGTACGAGGGCGGTAACCGGGATGAGATGCTGCGCCGGATCGCCGACATGACCGCGGCCGGCATCCAGGTGATCGTCCTGCTCGCGCTGTCCGACGAGGGCGCGCCTAGCTACGACAAGGAGAACGCCGCGGCCCTGGCGGACCTGGGCGTGACTGCGTTCGCCTGCACGCCGGACTCGTTTCCCGACCTGATGGCCGCGGCAATTGAGCGCCGCGACATCACCGAGTGGGCCCGCCGCCACGTCAATTCCCCGGCCTTATCCGGCAACTTAAGCCATAAGGAACGCTGGTGCTGATGCACCGGCAGGTTTACGCTTGTCGTGAGACCTACCGCGGGGAGGCATAAATGGCGGTAGCGGCTTGGCGTGACTCTTTGCTGCCAGCGGGCAGTGTGCACTGCCGGGGCGGGGTTAATGATCAGAAGGCGGCCTAGCAGTTATCCGTGGCCGGTCACCCTGATATTCGGCAGTCTCGCCGCCGGTCTTGGCCTGTGGGGCTATTTCCTGGCGCAAACCGCCTTTACCCAGCCACCACCGGCCAGTCAGATTTATGCCGCGGTATTCGTCCGCGATACCACCGCGCGCGTGACCCTGAAGGCAACAGTAAATCCCGACGAGCCATGGCGTGATCAGCTGACCATCAGCGTGACCGGCGCGCGTGCGTCTCGTTCAGGATGGCTCCTCGTCATCGAATGTCCTGCCCAGGCCCCCAGGCAGTCGCGTATGGTCCACCTCGATTCGGAGACCGCGCCGCAGGTACAGTCACAGACCGGGCAGGCATTCGTCTACGCGGGCGTCTCCGACAGAAGGTTCACCACCTCCTTTTACTGCTTCTCGCAGGCTGCGCCGCCAGGCACGCCTGGCTATCCGCCAAGCCTGGGAAACGTGTCCTTGCCCGCCTTGCAGACCGACCAGGAGATCGAGGTCGCCCAGGCCGCGCCCGCCCTCTATGCGCGGCAGAACCAGCCGGGCGGACCGGTTGGCCAGCTCATCCAGGTCTTCCCGGGGACTGCCTGTCCCGCCGCAGCCACACCGGTCCCTTCAGGCGGCTCCGGGCAGACACCGGCATCCTCCAGCCCCGCATCCAGCAGCCCCGCATCCAGCAGCCCCGCATCCAGCAGCACTGCATCCAGTTCGCCGCCATCAGCGTCAGCGTCGGCATCGCCGTCCTCATCGGCATCGCCATCGGTATCCGCGTCACCTCTCGCCACCCCGGCCTGCTATCAGCTGGCTCCAGCCGGAGCCCCATTCATCGCCTACGGCCTGCCAGCCTCAGTTCGTACGGCCGAGACCGTCAGTCACGTTGACATTCATGGCTACCAGATCAATTCGATGTTCCCGGTAGCGACCACCACCAACGAGCCTGAGCAGCCGGGCCAGACGGCCGAGGAAAGCATCACCTGGAACGGCCTTTCTGGCCTTAGCCCAAACCTGGACGTTACTAACACTGCCGCCGGGACGGCTGCCGGGCACGACACATTCTGGGCCGGCATCCTGGTCGGAGCCGCGGCCGGATTCGCCGCGACTTTTCTCGACAAAGTCACAGAGGCTGGCATCGAGCTATTCCGCAAATGGCAACAACGGATGTTGCCACCTGAAAAGACGGATGCCGCAGGCGGCCAGAAAGAGCCGAAGGACGCAGACCAGGACCCTGCTAACCGGAGCGAGGAGGATCAGGCCTAGGGCGCAGCGCCCGGCTGCCACCTGAAGCACACCACCCTTGCCACCGCCGCGGTCTAAATCACGGCGCCTTCCACCGCTAGCGGGCGGGCTCGGAGCCGTCCGGCGGGCCAGCATCTGGCGGCGGACCAGCTGGCCGCAGTGCACGACTTCGCTCTGATCAAGCAGGCTGAAACCGGCTGGCAGGAGGGACGCGGGCTCGCCGGGAGCCAGGCACCACTCCGGGCGCAGGCTCGGGTGCCTCTCCCGGGCGTCCCCGGTGTAAGCCTGCCAGGCCAGCAGTCCGCCGGGGACGACCGCTTCCGCGGCGGCCGCGAACACCTGGGCCGCCCAGAAACCGGTGCACAGCACCAGCGCGTGCGACCCGGGCCGCAGCGACCAGGCCGAGAGGTCGGCGTGCACCAGCGTGATCAGGCCGCCCAGGTCCCGGTGCCGTGCCTCGTCGCCGAGCAGCCACAGCGCGACCTCGGAGATGTCGACCGCGGTGACCGGGCGCCCCTGGGCCGCGGCCAGCAGAGCACTGCCGGAGGGGCCACAGGCCAGGTCGGCCATGGGCCCGTCGGGCAGGTCGAGCGACAGCGCCCGCACGGCCAGCGGGTGGGCGGTGAAAGAAGGCACCGTCTTCTCCGCGTACCGTGCGTTCCAGCGGAGCCGATCGGGATGGCCGCTCGGTACCGGGTTAGCGCCTGCGCCGTCCGGGGACATGAACGTGGATCTTACGGTCTGGACGCAGACGCTGGGACCGTGAGGGCCCGGGAACGGCTGGTGACGGAAAGGAACATGGAGGGCGCATGAGGACGAAGGCCGCGGTGCTCCGGGGCGTCGGCAGCGACTGGGAGATCACCGAGCTTGAGCTTGACCCGCCGAAGGCGGGCGAGGTCCTGATCCGGTTCACCGCCGCGGGATTGTGCCATTCCGATGACCACTTGCGCACCGGCGACATCCCGGTGCGCTACCCGATCGTGGGCGGGCACGAGGGCGCCGGGGTGGTCGAGGAGGTCGGCGGGGAGGGCAGCCGGTTCCGGCCTGGCGACCACGTGGTCTGCTCGTTCCTGCCGGTCTGCGGGCACTGCCGGTTCTGCGCCCGCGGCATGAGCAACCTGTGCGACCTGGGCGCCCTGCTGGTCAAGAACTACCTCCCGGACCATACGTACCGGTTCCACGCGGACGGCGAGGACTTCGGCCAGATGTGCGTGCTCGGCACGTTTTCCCAGTGGGGAGTGGTCTCCGAGGCCTCCTGTGTCAAGGTCGAGGAGGACCTGCCGCTGGAGACGGTGGCGCTGGTCGGCTGCGGCGTGGCCACCGGCTGGGGCACGGCCGTGCACGCGGGCGAGGTACGCCCGGGCGACACCACCGTGATCTACGGGGTCGGCGGGGTGGGCATCAACGCGGTGCAGGGCGCCGCGTTCGCCGGGGCGCGCAACGTCATCGCCGTGGACCCGGTGCCGGCCAAGCTGGCCATGGCGAGCAAGCTCGGCGCGACGCACACCGCGCCCGACGCGGAGACGGCCAGGGAACTGGCCCGCGAGCTCACCCGCGGCGTGGGCGCGGACCAGGCACTGATCACCGTGGGCCTGCTCACAGACGAGATCGTGGCGGCCGCCTTCGCCGCGGTGCGCAAGCGCGGGACGGTCGTCGTCACCGCGCTCGCGGGCCCGGGCAAGAAGACCATCCAGCTGCCCGGGTCGGAGCTCACCTTGTTCGAGAAGCGGATCGTGGGATCGCTGTTCGGCAGCGGGAACCCGTTCGAGGAGATCCCGCGGATGCTCGAGCTCTACCGGGCCGGCCGGCTGAAGCTGGACGAGCTCATCACGGCCCGCTACCGGCTGGAAGACCTCAGCCAGGGCTACCAGGACATGCTCGATGGCCGGAACATGCGCGGACTGCTCGTGCACGAGCACTGACCCAGATAGCACTGACCGGATGGCCAGGCTAAAAGACTGATCGGATGGCCAGGATAAGCTCACTAGATAGTTACGACACTTGGTGTCAAAATGATAAGGCAAGGGAACGGCAAGCGCGCGAGGGAGACCGATGGCAAGCACACGTGAGTGGTTCGAGACGGTCGAAGAGGCGCGCAGGCGGGCCCGGCGGCGGCTGCCGCGGTCGGTGTACATGGCGCTGGTGGCCGGGACGGAGAAGGGCGTCACGCTGCGGGACAACGTGGCCGCCTTCAGCGAGCTGCGTTTCACCCCGCCGCACATCGCCGACCTCCCGGCGAGCCGGGACATGGCCACTACCGTGCTCGGCCAGGAGATCTCGCTGCCGGTGATCGCATCGCCCACCGGTGTGCAGGCCGTGCACCCCGAGGGCGAGGCCGGCGTGGCACGCGGCACGGCCGAGGCAGGTACGGCCATCGGCCTCAGTTCCTTCGCCAGCATGCCAGTGGAGACGGTGGCGGAGGCCAATCCGAAGCTGTTCTTCCAGACTTACTGGTCCGGCGGCCGCGACAAGATCCTGGAGCGGTCCGAGCGGGCCCGCCGGGCCGGGGCCAAGGGCCTGATCGTCACGCTGGACTGGTCGTTCTCCAACGGCCGGGACTGGGGCAGCCCGTCCATCCCCGAGAAGATGGGCCTGAAGGCGATCCTGCAGTTCGCGCCCGAAGGCATCGTGCGGCCCGCCTGGGTCGCCGACTGGTTCCGTCACGGCGGCCTGCCCGACCTCACCGTGCCTAACATGGCCTCGCCAGGTGAGCCGGCTCCCACCTTCTTCGGCGTCTACGGCGAGTGGATGTCGACCCCGCCTCCCACCTGGGACGACATCGCCTGGCTGCGCGAGCAGTGGGACGGGCCGTTCATGGTCAAGGGGATTGAGCGCCCCGACGAGGCGCGCCGCGCGGTCGACATCGGCGCCACCGCCATCTCGGTGTCTAACCACGGCGGCAACAACCTGGACGGGACACCGGCCTCCATCCGGGCCCTGCCCGCGGTGGCCGACGCGGTCGGCGGCCAGATCGAGGTGCTGCTGGACGGCGGCGTCCGGCGCGGCAGCGACGTGGTCAAGGCACTCGCGCTTGGCGCGAAGGCGGTCATGATCGGCCGTGCCTACCTGTGGGGCCTGGCGGCCAACGGGCCGGCCGGGGTGCGGAACGTGTTCGACGTGCTCCGCGGCGGCATCGACTCCACGCTGCTGGCGCTGGGCCACGCCTCGATCCACGACCTGACCCCGGACGACATCATCGTGCCGGCCGACTTCAGCCGCGGCCTGCACAAGTAGACGCGCTCAGGGGCGGCCGCCCATCTGGCCGTCCCCCAGCTGACGGCCTCCGATCTGGCGGCCCCCCAGCTGACGGTTACCGAGCAGCGGCAGCAGCGGGCGGATGGTGTGGCGCCGGGCGCACCCCTGCCAGACCCCGAGGCTGTAGCCGACGTCGTCAAGCAGCCGGGCGGTCACGTACCGCGCCGGGTCCAGCGGCGGGCGCCGGTCCAGCCAGTCGAGCACCGCAGGGGCCAGCGTAACGGCGGCTAGCGGCAGCCGCAGCCGCCGGACCGCCACCGCGGCCGGCAGGGCCAGCGGCCACCAGGTGCGGGATATCGCGCTGCCCAGCGGCAAGACCGCCCCTAGCGTCCCGCCCCCGGCTAGCCGGGCCGCCAGCTGCCACGCGGCCGAACCAGCGGGCAGTGGCCACTCCTCGCCGGTCAGCCGGGCTAGCCGCCGGGCCAGCAGCGCGGCGCCGGCCCCGGTGACCAGGAGACCGGCCTTCGGGTAGCCGACCGCCGCGCTCAGCCAGGCCGCCGCGGTCCACGGCGAGGAGTACAGCGGGCGGACAGTGCCGGGATGGCGCAGCTCGAGCCCGGCCGCGGAGGTCCCGTAGTCCTTGCGCCGGGCTAGCCAGGTGCGCAGCCGGACCCGGTGCTGATGCCCCATGGTCGCGGCCGGCTCATAGCGGACCCGCCAGCCCGCGCGGCCCAGCCGCCAGACGAAGTCGACGTCCTCCCCCACCTGCATGTCCTCGGCGAAACCGGCTCCGGCCGCGGCCGTGCGGACGACCAGCGCCGCGCCGGGCACATAGGGCACACGTGACCCAGGCCGGACGATGCTGGGACGCTGGCCCATGTCCAGGGTGGAGCTGGCGCCCTCGTACCGGGCCAGCCAGCCGGAGCCCTCCTGGTGCGGCACGATGCGGGGCGCGACCGCCGCTACGGCCGGATCGGCGAAGTGCGGCAGCAGCGCGTCGAGCCAGCCGGGGCGGGGCACGCAGTCCGAGTCCAGGAACGCCACCAGCGGCGTGTCCGCGGCGGCCAGCCCGGTATTCCTGGCGGCGGCCGGTCCCCCGTTCACCGGCCGGCGCACCACCGAGGCCCCAGTCGCCTCCGCCACCTCCCGGACCCGCGCCGGGTCATGGGAGCCGTCGTCCACCACGATCACCCGGCATGTCCCGGCCAGCCCGGTCAGGCACTGGGCCAGTTCGGCGTGCCGGTCCCGCACGGGGATGACCACCGTGACCTGCTCCGGACCAGGCGTGGCCGCAGGCGGCGGGTCGCCGAGCGCGGGATGGGCGATGCCGGTGTCGAGCAGCCGCCGGGCCAGCGCGCGCGCCTTGCGGCCCCCGGGCACCGG
>JBAPYC010000775.1:0-23822 GCA_049284535.1 Streptosporangiaceae bacterium | reverse complement strand
GGACCAGTGCGCGCCGTGGCGCGCTCTGCCGCCCGCGCGGACGGCCTGCGCGCGGCGCTGCGCCGTGCCCCAGGCCTGGAAGACAGTGCAGGCGACGCCGTCGAGGTCGTCACCGCCGACCTGATGTCCGACGACGGCTGGAAGGCCGCCATGGCCGGATGCGAGGAGGTCTATCACGTCGCCTCGCCCATCCCGGCCACCCAGCCGAAGGATCCCGACGAGCTGATCGTCCCGGCCCGCGAGGGCACGCTGCGCGTGCTGCGCGCGGCGCGCGACGCGGGCGCCCGGCGTGTGGTGCTCACCTCGTCCTTCGCCGCGGTCGGCTACACGCCCAAGCCGGGCGGCGAGTTCACCGAGGACGACTGGACCGATCCCGACACGCCCGGCCTGCCGCCCTACCCGCGCTCCAAGGCCATCGCCGAGCGGACCGCCTGGGACCTGATGACCCGCGATGGCGGCGGCACCGAACTGGTCGTGGTCAACCCGACGTTCATCCTCGGGCCTACCCTGACCACCGAGCTTTCCTCACTGCAGCTGGTCAAGGGGATGCTCGACGGGACGCTTAACGTCGTGCGGCGCCAGCGCTTCGGCGTCGCCGACGTCCGCGACGTGGCCGACGCCCACATCCGCGCGATGGCCGCGCCCGAGGCCGCGGGCCAGCGCTTCCTGGTGCTCGCTGACGGCCCGACGATCACCTTCGGTGACCTGGCCGGGACCCTGCGACGCCGGCTCGGCCCGCTGGGCGCGCGCGTGGCCGTGCAGGAGGCGCCGGGGGATGACCCGCCGCCGCTGGTCATCCACAACGACCGGGCCCGCGAGCAGCTCGGCTGGCGCCCGCGCCCCGCCGAGACGACGATCGTGGAGTCGGCGGAGAGCCTGCGTGACCTCGGCCTGCTGGCGGAGCCGTAACCGGCCGCGGTCAGGACAGCGGCCAGCCGCCGGCCGGATACCCCGTGGCCCGCAGGTACTCGCGGGCCCGCCGCACGGCGGCATCGATGTCACCTAGGCTGAGGCCGACGATGTAGTCGTCCCGGTTCCCCTTGCCGTCGGTGTCGAAGGTCAGCACCCAGCCCGATCGCCAGCCGCGGCCGACGGGGTAACGCTCGTGCCAGACGAGCATCGGTGTCAGGTTGCCGTCAAAGACGACATCGCCGGGATCCAGATCGTCGGTGAACAGGCGGCCGCTGGGGTCGGGCGCGACGATCACCCGGACAGCGGGAAGTTCCTCGTCGCGGACTTGGCCGATCTCACCGGGCGAATTGGGCATAGCGAACTCTAATATGCGTGCCTGCCCTGTCCACGGCCGCAGCGGGCCGCCCCGTCTCGGGCAGGATGGTGGCATGCCTGCCGGAGGTCATGACGACACCCTCCGGGTCCGGTCCTGGATTACCCCGAAGGCCGTCAAGGGTGGCGCGAGCGCCGTCGCGGGTCAGGGCGCGCATGCGGTCGAGCCGATCGCGGCCGGGGAGGTGGTCGCGGTCAAGGGCGGCCATGTCATGGACGGCGCCGCCGTCGCGAGCCTGCCCGAGGCCATCAGGGATTCGGCGTTCCCGATCGCGGCGGACTGCTTCCTGGCCGCGGTGACCCGCGAGGAATTCGACGGGGTGATGATGCGGGTCAATCACTCCTGCGAGCCGAACGTGGGCATGGCCGGCAACGTCGTGCTGGTGGCCATGCGGGACCGCCGCGTGCCGGGATGTGGTGCGGGGCGCGGACTACCGGCGTGCCGACGTGGGCGAGCGCTACCGCGGATGGTTCTCCTGGTGGCTCCAGCAGGAGATCGGGTTCCAGCGGCCGGGCTGAGCACGTCGCAGGTGTCCTTGAGGCGGTTCCCGTTCGTCGTCTGGTCACAAGCGCCGCGAACACGCGATCATCTGTTACCTCTACGGGAAGTGAGACTGAGATGAAGTACCTGCTTTTCATCTGGGCTGAGGGCATGCCGGCGCCGGAGGAGCTGGCGGTCCTGCAGCGCGAGATCCCCGGCTGGGTCCAGGAGATGGATGGCCGCGGCGTGCGGCTGCTGGGCCGGGAGCTGGATCTGCCGGAGACGGCGGCGACGGTGCGCGTGCGGGATGGCCAGACGCTGGTGAGCGACGGCCCGTTCGCGGAGACCAAGGAGTTCATCGCCGGCTTCGACCTGCTCGAATGCGCCGATCGTGATGAGGCGATCCAGGTCGCGGTCAAGTGCCCCATCTCCTGGTTCCAGACGCTCGAGATCCGGCCGTTCGCGGACGGGCTACGGCTAGGCGAGCAGGCGTCGGCGTTCGGGCGCGGCGAGGACGGCGCCCGCCGCCCGTACCTGCTGACCATGTGGATGGGCGGAACGCCGGCGGCGCCGTTCGACGATCGGGCCGTGATGGATGAGGGCGACGCCTGGCGGCAGGACCTGGAGGCACGGGGCCAACAGGTGCTGGGGAACGCGCTGGAGGGCCCGGAGGCGGCCACGACGGTCCGTGTGCGGGGCGGGGAGACGCTGCTCAGCGACGGCCCGTTCATCGAGACCAAGGAGTTCATCGCCGGCATCGACGTCGTCAGCTGCGCTGACCGGCGGGAGGCGATTCAGCTCGCGGCCGCGCATCCGATCGCCCGGTACCACACGATCGAGGTGCGCCCGTTCTGGAGCGAGTAACCACGTCCACAGCAGTGCCACCGGGCCGGCGCTGAGCCGAACCGGCGCTGAGCCGAGCCTTGCTGATCGGGGCCTGCGGTCAGGTCGCCGATTTCAGTCGCGAGACCCAGGCGGGGAAGGGGTCCGATTCCTGCTCGGCAGCGGTCGCCGCCAGCCCGTAGGCCAGGGCGTCGGGGATCCGCATCCGGGCGCCTTCCGCCGCGGCTGCGCCGAACGAGCCTGGGCTGAGCGCGGCGGTGACCGCGGCCCGCTGGGCCTGGTCCATCGCCTGCATACCCGGCCATACGGCCACGCCCACGGCCCGGCGGGCGTAGTCGCACGCCCCGATGAGCCGGGCGGACACCTCGGGCTTTCCCTGGCCGAGGGCCAGGCCGGCCAGCCCGGACAGGCAATAGGCGGACCCCTCGTAATCGAGCAAGCGAGTGTGCAGCGCGGCGCCTGCCGAGTAGTGGTCCCGCGCACCGGCCAGGTCGCCAGCCGTCGCGGCGTCGAGGCCGAGCATGTCCAGGAGCTGCGCCCGCAGATAGTCGTTGTCGGCCGTCCCGGCGGCGGCCAGCGCCTCCTCGTGCATCGCCTTGGCGGCGGCGTGATCGCCGGCCACCAGGGCCAGCTGGCCCCGCGTGGACAGGGAGACCACCACGCCCCACCAGTTCCCGGCGGCCCGGAAGGCTTCCGCGGCCTCGCCGAGTCGCTGGCTGGCCTCACCAGCGCTGCGCACCGCCAGGGCCCCGCCCAGCCCGAGCAGCGCGTAGCCCTGCAGCCCGGCATTGCCCAAGGCGGTGGCCGCCTCGAGCGAGCGGGCCAGCAGCGGCTCGGCGTCGGAGGTCTGCCCGACGACCACCATGGCCGTGCCCCGTGCGCAGAGCAGCAGCGCGGCGCCTTGCTGGGTCAGGCGTGCCGCCGATGGCAGCGCCGCGGCTTTCTCGGCCGGGTCATAGGTCATCGGCAGCAGGCCGCGGCTCCACCAGTAGACCTGCAGCGGAGTGAGCAGACGGCTGACGGTCTCGGCGTCGTCGACCTTGAGGGCCCAGCTGATGGCGGAGCGGATCTCGTCGCGTTCGCGGTCCAGGCGCTCGGTCGCGGCGCGGTGCGCCGGCCCTTGCAGGTCATCGCCCACCGCCTGGACCACGCCGATCAGGTAGCGGGCCAGCCGGCCGACCGTGGCGTCGGTCTCGGCGCGCTCGGCCAGCCGTTCGGCCGCGTAGGCACGGACCGTCTCCAGCAGGCGAAAGCGCGGCTCGTCGGCATCTGATTCATCGACCCGGACCAGGCTCTGCGCGACCAGGGCCGAGAGGGTGTCGACGGCGTCGAGGTCACCGTCGACGGTCCCGATCGCTTCGGCCGCCGCGAGTGTCCAGGCGCCGCTGAACACCGACAGGCGGGCGAGCAGCACCCGCTGAGCCTGGCTCAGCAGGCCGTAGCTCCACTCCAGGGTGGCCCGCAGCGTCCGCTGCCGGCCGGGCAGGTCGACGGGGCCGGCCGCGAGGTCGAGCGCGCGGTCCAGCCCCGCGCCGAGGCGGGTCAGCAGGGCCTGCGGTGTGAGGATACGCAGCTGGACGGCCGCCAGCTCGAGCGCCAGGGGAATGCCGTCCAGCCGCCGGCACAGCTCGGCCACGGCCGCGGCGTTGGCCGGGGTGAGCGCGAAACCCGGTCGCACCGCCGTCGCCCGGGCGACAAAAAACTCCACCGCGGGCGACCGTCCCACCACCGCGGCATCGGCGGTCCCGGCAGCGGGCGCCTCGAGTGGTTCCAGCGGCACCTCGCGTTCCTCCCGCAGCCGCAGCGGGCTGCGAGAGGTGGCCAGCACGGTCAGCTGCGGGCAGACGGCGAGGAACCGTCCCAGGCCGGCGGCGGCCGCCAGAACGTGCTCGAAGTTGTCCAGCACGATCAGCGCCTGGCGTCCCTGGAGCCGGTCGACGATCGGCTCCAGCACGGCACTCGAGCCCTCCGGGCGGACCCCGAGCGCGCTGGCGAGCGCCTCGACCCACGAGGCCGGATCCCGGATCAGGGCCAGGTCGACGAACCAGGCTGATTCCGCCCCCTCGTGGATCACCTCGGTCCACCGCCGGGCCACCTCGATGGCCAGGCGGGTCTTCCCGATCCCGCCCGGTCCGATCAGCGTCACCAGGTGCACGGACGCGTCGCGGAGCAGATCACCGACCAGGGCTGCTTCGGCCCGGCGGTCGACGATCGGTGTCGGCGGCACCGGCAGCGCCGCCCGGCCCAGCCCGCGGGCTGGCCGCTCAGCGGAGCGGGCGAACCGCTCGGTCAGCAGCACGGCCAGGTCATCGGCGAGCAGTCCGGCGAGATCCCCGGCGCCGCCGAAGGGCTTGTAGGACGCCCCGTCGTCGGCCTGGATCCTGCTCAGCAGCTCGGTCAGGCGAGGGTCGCGCGGCCCGGCGGCCGCTTTCACGTAGATCAGTTTTGGCTTGTCCCCGCTGAGCAGGTACTCGTCCTCGAGTCCCGACGTCTGCTCGCCCGGGGCCACCCATCCGTACTGCTGCCAGTAGATCCCGACGAATACGTCGCTCTGGGCGAGGTAAGCCCGGTAGAGCTCCCGTGGGGCGTGCGGCCGGGCCCCGAGCTCGAACATCACCGGGCTCAGGTGCAGCCCGGTGATCGCGTCCCGGGCCGCGGCTCGCTCAGTGGCGAGTTCTTGCAGGGTAGAGGACACGAAGACCCTGACCCGCCGGTCGGGGGTGCTGATGTGGGCGGGGATCGTCAAGCAGCGCACCTCCACAACCGAGGGTAGTGCCCGGCCCCTCCCTCGCCGCCACTGACGTCAGGGCGGTTACTGCCGGGCCTGTTCCAGCCGGACGACGGGAAAGGGCCGGGAGGTCCGCTGCTCGTAGTCGAGCACGAAGGGCCAGTGTTCCCGGGCGGCCTCGTACAGCCGGTCGCGCTGTGGCTCGTCCCTCAGCACCGCGGGGGTCATCGTCATGGTGCGAGTGCCCATCTCCACCGTGATCTCGGGGGTGCTCTCGACGTTCCTGACCCACTGCGGCTCGGTGGCCGCGCCGGCGAAGGAGCCAAGCAGGAGATAGCTGTCCCCGTAGGCCATGTATGCCACCGGGGTGATGTACGCCGTGCCGGAAGAGCGCCCGGCATGATGCAGCAGGACGAGGTCGAGGCCGGCCAGGGCGCCCCCCATGGCCCGGGTCACGGTGCCGGAGTTCGCCCGGAATTCGGTGATGACGTCGTCGTTGGGGGTCGTCATGACTCGCTCCTTCAGGCAGCCGCTGGGAGCGCGGGAACATCCGCGCTGTGCAGGCGAGCGGCGTACTTGACGTAGGCACGCGGCCCGGTGAGGGAAAAGAAGGTCCAGGCGGGGAGGGGGAGGGTGTCCCGCATGCTCGTGACCTGCTCTGGTCCCGCGCCGTCCAGGATCATGCCGAAGGCCACCTTGAGCTGGCCGAACGACATCTTCTTCAGCCCTGAGCCACCGACCTTCTTCCATTCCTTCTCGGTGAGGTACTAGTCGATGGTGGGCAGCACCTCGCGCTCCTCCATGCCCAGGTGCTCGGTGATCCGCCCGAGCAGCTCGGTGGCCGCGCGTTCCCCAAGCTGGGCATCACCTCACGAGCAGCGCTTCGCGACGCCCTGACGGAATCCCCCCAGGACGGCACATCCCCGGCAGGCTAGGGCCGGCTGGCGCCGCTGGCCGTAGCACCCCGCCCGTTCGGCATCATTGACCTGTTTTGGGCCGAACGGCCTGGTATTTGCCCTCCGGTTTCCCGCGTGCCCATCGCTGGCTCTGCTGCCCTGGCAGCATGGTCCACTGGGTCAGATTGCTCATCCATCCCCTACCTGCCGCCGCCCGCGGCCCCAGGAGCGAACGATGACTGCTACCGGTCCGGCCGACGCCGAGACGATGCAAGCGCTCGTGCTCGGGGAGTTCGGTGCCCCGCTCGAGCCGCGGACCGTCACCCGGCCCGTGCCGCAGGCCGGCGAGGTGCTTGTTCGCGTCGCGGCCAGCGGGGTCAACCCGCTGGACACGAAGATCCGGGCGGGCGGCGCTCAGCATGCCCGCGTGCGCGTGCCCGCGATCCTCGGCATGGACCTGGCCGGTGTCGTGACCGCGGTCGGGCCGCAGGTGTCCCGCTTCAAGCCAGGTGACGAGGTCTACGGCATGACCGGCGGGGTCGGGGACAGCCAGGGCTCGCTTGCCGAGTACGCGGCCGTCGACGCCGACCTGCTCGCCATCAAGCCCGCGCGGCTGTCGATGGCCGAGGCAGCTGCGCTGCCCCTGTCGGTCATCACCGCGTGGGAAGGTCTCGTGGACCGCGCGGCGGCCGGGCCCGGCCACGCCGTCCTGGTCCAGGGCGGCGCCGGCGGGGTCGGCCATGTGGCGGTCCAGATCGCCGTCGCGCGCGGTGCGATGGTGTGGGCCACGGGCCGGCCGGAAAATTTCCGTCTGATCCGCGGCTGCGGCGCGCAGCCGATGAACTACAAGACCGCATCGGTGGATGTTTACCTCGCGGTGAGCCCCTCGGGGGAGGGGTTCGACATCATCTTCGACACCGTCGGCGGGGCCACGCTGGACCAGGCCTTCCAGTCGGTCCGGCCGTACACGGGCCATGTCGTCAGCATCCTCGGCTGGGGGACGCACAGCCTGGCGCCGCTCAGTTTCCGCGGCGCCACCTACTCGGGTGTCTTCACCCTGCTGCCGTTGCTGACCGGACGCGGCCGCGCCCATCACGGGCAGATCCTCAACGAAGCGGCGGCCCTGGTGCAGGCGGGCCAGCTGACGCCCCGGCTGGATCCAGGGAAATATCACCTGGATTCGGTCATGGAGGCACACAAGGCCGTCGAAACCGGCACCGCGAAAGGCAAGGTCGTCGTCACCATCTGACGGGCCCATCCGGCGGCACCATCCGCACCGTCCAGCCTGGCACGGTTCAGTGGCAGGGTTCAGTGGCATGGTTCAGTGGCATGGTTCAATGGTGGACGTCGCTGCTGGCTGGCGGGTTGGGCTTGGACGGCTTGCCGCCGACGAAGTCTTCCCAGTCGATGAGGAGGGGAGCCCAGCGCCGGTCGAAGTCGGCCGCGCGGCGGGTCGCACGTTCCAGCCGCTTGCCCCGGTAGCGATGCCGGGCCCAGATCGAGGAGGGACGCGCGAGGCGCAGAGCGCCGATCACCCCCACCGGGGGCAGGAAGAGCCCGAACAGCGCGCTGCGGTACTTCCCCTTGAGCACGCAGATGAAGGCGAGCACAAAGTCGGCGATCAGGATCCCGGTGGCGGTCAGGCGCAGCGTCAGCTCGATATTGCCGACATCCCTGACGCCGAACGGGCTGAACCCGGCCAGAGCCAGGCCGAGGCAGGCGGCGGTCAGGCTGACCGCCTCGACCGAGAGCTGGCCCTCACCGCTCCAGTAGACGTCCTGCAGGTGCAGGATCAGCGCGAACTCATCCAGAACGAGCGAGGTGCCGGTACCGACCGCGATGGCGGCGAACGAGCGCCAGCCGAGGTAGTCGGGACCGCCGACTGCCGTGAAGGCCCCGATGATCAGCAAGATGATGCCGGGAACAGAGTGATGAATGTGCGTCCCGCCCGCCGTCACCTGATTCCGGAACGGGCCGCGGCCATCGCGAATCATCCGCGTGATCAGCCGGGTCAGCATGAACGTGACGACGAAAGCCAGGAAGCACAGCATCAGGGGCAGCTTGCCTGGCACGATCACGTCGCGGTGCCACCATGAGGCCATGCCGCCACCCTAGAGGCCAGGTGAAGGCCCGGGTCCCGCTAGGCGTGGCTCTTTAGATCATCCGGTTCTCCCGGCCACCCGCCGCCTGCCGTCTGCCTGTGCCGGGGGCCGCCGATGAGGGTGATGCACCCCGCCGGGCGCAGATCGGTAAATATGCACTAAATCGCTCAATTCGCCCGGAGCGAGAAAACCATAAAGTGACGAAAGCTGCCTATTTCCAGTCATTGTCAATTGATTCCGACTTCGGCAGGTTTCGCTTCTAAATTTTCCTTGATGCCGTATCTCCGCAATCACCCTGTGCTTAAACTGGATCCGTTGAGGTCCAGACCCCGCCTCGCCAGGCCTGGCAGGAGTTCTCTTGAGGCTCCAGGTGAAGGTGGGGGAATGTCAGTCATCAATTCTTATCTGCTTTGGTTTCCTGCTATGCCGGTATCGCGGCGAGCCGGACACCGATGGGCCTGATCCAGCTGGCCCCAGGTAGACGGGCCGACACGTGGACGGCCGACCTGGAGGAGTCGCTGGGCCGGGTGGCGATGCTCGCCGCAACCGTCCTGGGTGCGCCGAGCGCGTCGGTCACGTCCGCTGATGCACGCGGGCTCCCGGGAAGAGGTGCCGCCGGTAACGGCCATCAGCGGAGCCCGTTCGAGCAGTCGCTGTGCGCGCAGGTCGTCCGGTCCGGGGACAAGGTGATCATCGGTGACACCCGGCTGGACGGGTACCTGAGCAATGGCAACGAAGACCTGCTCAGGCCGGCGAGCGTGATCGCCTGGGCCGGGGTGCCGGTCCGTGACCAGGCCGGGCATGTCGCCGGCGTGTTCTGGGTGGCTGACCGCAAACCGCGCCGGTGGAATGCCAGTGACGTCGCGATCCTGCAGATCCTGGCCGATGTCGCCTCGAGCGAGGTGATCCTGCGCGCCACACTGGCCCGTACCGCCGGGCGAGCCGCCCTGGCCCAGACGCTGGAAGAGAGCCTGCTGCCGCCGCTGCTGCCACCCATCCCGGGCTTGGACGTGGCGGCGCGGTACGCGACGGCCGGGACCGGAACGGAGGTCCTCGCGGATTTCTGTGACCTGTTCCCGTCGGCCAACGGGGCGTGGGGAATGGTGGTCGGCGACGTGTGCGGCAAGGGTGCCGCGGCCGCCAGGGCGACCGCGCTGGCCCGCCACACCCTGCGGTCCGCGGCCCGCAGGCAGACCCGGCCGAGCCTGATCCTGGCGCACCTGAATCAGATGCTGCTCGACTGGCCGACCGACGACCCGCGTTTCCTGACCGCGATCTACGCCGCGGTGCGGGCCGTCCGCGGCGGGGCCGAAGTGCGGATCAGCTCCGCGGGGCATCCGCTGGCCCTGGTGCGCACCGCGAACGGCCGCGTGCAGGACCTCGGAAGACCGGGAACCCTGCTCGGCGTGCTGGCCCAGCCCGAGCTGCATGACGTACGGCGGCTGCTGCGGCCCGGCGACAGCCTGATCATGTTTTCCGACGGCGTCACCGAGGCCCGCGATAGCCGCACCCGGGATCTGTATGGTGACGAGCGGCTCCGCGGCCTGGTCACCCGGCTGGGCGATCTCACCGCGGCGGCCATGGCGGACGCGATCACCTCCGCCACGATGACGTTCAGCGGCGGATGCCTCAGCGATGACGTGGTAGCGCTGGTGATGAAGGTACCGGCGTGAGAAACCCGGGCGCACCCGGCTAGGGTTGGATTCGCCTAAGGGCGGCCAGAGGTACATGCTGGTCCGGACGAGATCCTAGGCCGAAGCAGGGAAGTGGCTCGTGTTGAAGGCTCCTGCCGGCCGCCCGCTCCTGCTGTCTCCTTCCTGGCCACCGTACGGCGAGAACGCCAGCCAGGACCGGTTGCGGTGAGCATGGCGGACTGGACGCGCATGCTGGCGGAGGGACCCCTCGAGGGCGCCGAGCGATCGCGGCATATCTGCGAGCTCTGTTCACAGCTGCTGGGAGTCAGCGGCGCTGGCATCTCGATGGTGACGCCTGCCGGTCACCGGGGTGTCGTCTGCGCCACCGATGAGGTGTCCGCCCAGATCGAGGATCTTCAGTTCACCCTCGGCGAGGGCGCGTGCGTCGAGGCGGTCACGAGCGGCGCGCCAGTCATGGTGGCTGACCTGCACGGGCGCGATAGCGTGGCGGCCGAGCGCTGGCCGGCCTTCGCAGAGGGCATCGCGGCCGCCGGGGTCCGGGCGGTATTCGCGTTGCCGCTGCGCGTCGGCCTGGTCGGCGTCGGTGCTCTCGATCTCTACCGGGACGTTCCCGGAACCCTGACGACCGGTCAGCTCGACGCGGCATTGACAGCCGCCAGCGCCGCCGCGACCGCGCTGCTGCAACTGGACACCGCCTCGGCCGGTTCGTTCGCCGACAGCCCGGCGGACCGCGCCGCCTACCAATTGCAGGTGCACCAGGCCAGCGGCATGGTCATGATCCAGGCTAACGTGACAATCGAGGAGGCCTTCTTGCTGTTGCGTGCGCATGCCTTCGCCGTCGGCCGGCCGGTCGCGGATGTCGCCCAGGACGTGGTCGAGCGTCGCTTGCGGTTTCCTGTGGAGGGACAAGGACAATGACCACGGCTGACGAGCCGGCCGGCCCGCCTGGCGTCATCCCCGGCCGCGAGCAGGAACTGGCCGAGACGTTCGTCATGCTCGCCGACAACCTCGTCGAGGACTATGACATCGTCGACTTGCTCGACCGGCTGGCCGCGGCGTGTGTCCGCCTGCTGGGCGTCGCGGCCGCCGGGCTGCTGCTCAACGATCAGCACGGCCATCTCACCGTCGTCGCGTCCTCGAGCGAGGAAACCCGGCTGCTGGAAATCTTCCAGCTGCAGAACGACCAGGGGCCGTGCCTGGAGTGCGTCCATACCGGTGCCGCCGTTGTCAGCAGCGATCTCAATACCGACCGCGGGCGCTGGCCGTTGTTCGCCACCTTCGCGCTCGGAGCCGGATTCCGGTCCGTCGCGGCGCTCCCGCTGCGGCTGCGCCACCAGACGATCGGCGGCCTTAACCTGTTCGGCCGGCGCGCCGGACCGGTATCCCCGCAAGATCAGCGGCTGGCGCAGGCGCTGGCGGACGTGGCCACGATCGGCATCTTGCAGCAACGCTCTGCTCAGCGCAGCAACATCCTGGCCGAGCATCTGCAGCGCGCGCTCAACAGCCGGGTCGTGCTCGAGCAGGCGAAAGGCGTGCTCGCCGAGCGCAACGGCATGTCCATGGAGCAAGCGTTCGACGGGCTGCGGCTGTACGCCCGCGACCAGAACATCAAGCTCACGGAGCTCGCGGTGGCTGTGGTCCACCACGGTTTCAATCCCCTGTTTCCCCCGGGCCGTCCTTCCGCCACCTGACAGCCGGGATCACGGCCTCGTCGGTGCCAGTGCTCTCATCGACCGGGCTCTCATCGGCCGGTGACCGCTACCGAGGGGAGAAGAACTCGCCCAGTGCACCAGCAAGTACGCCGGGTGCTTCCTCGGCCATGTGGTGGGCAGAGTCGATGCTGTGGCCGCGCACGTCGGCGGCCCAGTTTCGCCAGATGACGAGCGGGTCGCCGTAGAGATCCTCGAAATCGTCCCGCTTTGACCACAGCACCAGCAGCGGCGCCCGGATCCGGTTTCCAGCCGCCCGGTCGGTCTCCTCGTGCTGCCGGTCGACGGTGAGGCCGGCCCGGTAGTCCTCGAGCATCGTCCGGACCACGTCGGGATTTCGCGTGGCCTCCCGCCACTCGTCGTAGTTCTCGCGTCCCATTGCCGCGGGGTCGCCCCGGTACCAGCTGTCGGGGTCAGCGTTGATGACCCGCTCGGGGATCTCCGGCTGAGCCAGGAAGAACCAGTGCCAGTAGAGGGTGGCGAACTCAGCGGTGATCCGGGACAGGTGTTCGCTGATCGGTATGCAGTCGAGCAGCGCAAGCCGCGACACCGCCCCGGGATGGTCGAGCGCGAGCCGCAGGGCGACGAGGCCCCCGCGGTCATGTCCGGCCAGAGCGAACCGGCGGTGGCCGAGCGCGTCCATGACCGCTATCAGGTCACCTGCTGCCGCCCGCTTGGAGTGCGCGGTGTGATCCACGGCCGGCGCCGGTGCCCGCGAGCGGCCGTACCCGCGAAGGTCCGGGCAGATGACGGTAAAGCCGCGGTCGACGAGTTGCGGGGCGACCCGATGCCAGGTGGCCGAGGTCCGCGGGGTGCCCGTGCAGCAGGACAACGGGAGGGCCATCTCCCCCGTGGCGCACCATGATGGATGCTTTTCCCGCGTCGACCCGGTCCGTCTCGAAGCCCTCGAACACGCTCCCAGTCTGTCAGCGTTAGCCGGCAGCCGGCCGCCGGCGGCTGGCGTCGGTGTGACGGGCCTGAAGGGCTGACAGCAACGGTCCCGGTCATCTGGGCCCCGGTCATCTGCGAGCTCAGCCGCGAACCTGATCGACGACGGTGACGGCGCAGCTGGCGTGGCCATTCTTCTCACGGTAGCGCTGGTGGTACTCCTCGGCTCGGTAGAACGCCGACGCCGGGGTGATCTGCGTGACGATCTGCCGCTTTCGCGATTCCTGCTCGGCGTCGCGTGATGCGATCGCGAGTGCCTCCTGGGCCGCACCGTGGCAGAAGATCGCCGAGCGGTACTGGCTGCCGAAATCCAGGCCCTGGCGGTTGCGCGTCGTCGGATTGTGAATGCGCCAGAACGTCTCGAGCAGCTGTGCGTAACTGACCTGAGCCGGGTCGAACCAGACCTCCACCGCCTCGGCGTGGCCGGTGTGGTGGCCGCAGACCTGCCGGTAGGTCGGATTGGGGACGTGGCCGCCGGTGTAACCGGCGGCGGTCTGCAGCACCCCGGGGATCTCGCGGAAAGCGGCCTCTACACCCCAGAAGCATCCCGCCGCGAACGTCGCGCGCTCGGCTCCCTCCGGGCCTCCGCCCTCGAACGGCGGCGGCCCCTGGGGGGCGGTGGAGTTGCGGTGGCTGAGCTTGAACATGGGTGGTCCCTCCGGGCCCGAAAGTACTCAGGTCAGCAGCGGGTGGCAGCCTTTTGTTCCGGCGGCGGGACCTATCCTGGGTTTCGCCGCCGGCGGCTGCTGTCAGCTCCGGAGCGCGACCGGCAACGCCGCGGACGTGGAGGGATTTGTGCCGCTGACCTCGGAACCCTTGCGGAAGCTAGGCTTCTTGACCATCGGGCTGTTCGAGGAGGCCAGGCCTGGCCTGGGTCACGAGTCGACGCTCGAGATCATCGAACTGGGCGAGCAGCTGGGCTTCGACAGTGCGTGGGTGCGGCACCGGCATCTGCAGTTCGGCATCTCCTCTCCGGTCGCCGTCCTGGCCGCGGCCTCGCAGCGCACCACCCGCATCGGCCTGGGCACGGCGGTCATTCCGCTGGGGTGGGAAAACCCGCTTCGGCTGGCCGAAGATCTGGCGACGGTCGACATCTTGTCCGGCGGGCGCCTCAACCCGGGGGTCAGTGTCGGCCCGCCGATGCACTACGACGGCGTCAAGCACGCGCTCTACCCCGATACGGCGGATCTCGAGGATTTCAGTTACGACCGGGTGCAGCGCCTGCTCGGTTTCATCCGGGGCGAACCAGCCAGCGACTTCGGCGGCACCCAGGGCTTCGAGGTGTTCTCCGAGCGGGTCCAGCCGCACGCGGCTGGCCTGGGCGACCGCATGTGGTACGGCGGCGCCAGCCTGCGCTCGGCTCAGTGGGCCGGTGAGCACGGGATGAACTTCCTGACCAGCAGTGTCGCGAAGGCCGAGGAGTCCGAGGACTTCGCCAAGATCCAGCTCGCGCACATCCGCACGTTCCGCGCTCATCATCGCGACGGCCGCCAGGCCCGTGTCTCGCAGGGCCTTGTCGTCATCCCCACCGACACCGCGTCGCCGGAGCAGCGCCGCAAGTACGAAGAATTCGCCCTGAAGCGGATGCCGCGTACCGCCACCCCGCAAGGGCCCGCGCGCATGATGTTCGCGCCCGATCTTGTCGGGACCTCGGCGCAGATCGCCGGACAGCTCTACGCTCACGCCGCCTTCCGCGAGGTCGACGAGGTGGCGTTCGCGCTGCCTTTCACCTTTGCGCCCGAAGACTACGTCCAGATCCTCACCGACATCGCCACCAAGCTGGGACCGGCCCTCGGCTGGCGGCCGGCCGGCTGATCCGGCGCCGCGCTCGGGGTGGGACAGGCGCTGGTCACCAGGTTCTGGACGAATGTGTTTGGCATTGGAAGTGATCCGGAGCCGGAGTGGTTGTAGACTGCCGGTTGCAGTTTCTGTGTACGTGCTTCATGACGCGCTCGCGGATTTACTGCCGGGCCTCCGCGCGGTGCGGGGGCTCACCGTAGGCAAGGAGAAATGCGCGTGGCGCAGGGAACAGTCAAGTGGTTCAACTCGGACAAGGGCTTCGGGTTCATCAGTGTCGATGGCGGAGGCCAGGACGTCTTCGTCCACTTCTCCGCGATCGAGTCCAGTGGCTATCGCAGCCTGGATGAAAACCAGCGGGTCGAGTTCGAGATCACGCAGGGCCAGAAGGGTCCGCAGGCCGAGCACGTCCGGCCTGTCTGACTCTGATCACTAGGTAGTCTCACTAGGTAGTGCCACCGTTCGTCCGGGGAAATCTTCGTTTGCCGGGACGGACGGTGGTTTCTTTTTGCCCGCCGGAGCCACTGCCGTTAACGATGCCTCAGGCCGCACCTCCGCCGAAGCCGCGGTGACCTCCCAGCCCGGCAGGTCCTTACCCGCGGCGTCACGGAAGGCCTCCCAGGCGACGGCGAGCGCGTCCGCGACGTCGGTGCCGGTGACGGCCAGCGCGATCACGACCCGGACGTAATCGGCGCCGCGCCGCAGCTCCGAGGCGATCTCGGCCGCGCTGACACCCGGGCCGGGCGAATCGGCGAGGGCGCGCTCGAAGTCGGCCCGGACGGGTCCCCAGGCGCGCCAGTCACCGCGGCGCGGCACGGTAAGCCGGACCGAATAACGCGTCTTCCACCTGCTGGCCGTCCCCCTCGGCATCGCGTCATCATCGCATAACCCCGCTGACCTGCGTGATCCCGGAGTAGTCCGAGACGCTTCCCGGCCAGCCGGCCTCCGCCAGCCGGCCTCCGCCAGCCGGCCTCCGCCACCGGGCCCACCATGGGAGCGGGATGATCGCCGCTCCTTCACCGCCGGTTCATCTCCCTGCCCAGGGCGGGATGATCGAGACCCTTTACGCTGACAGCAGGGACGGATTCTGCGTCCTAGATCACAAGGAGGCCAGCGTATGGGGACGATCACTACGAGTGATGGCACGGAGATCTTTTACAAGGACTGGGGCTCGGGGCAGCCGCTGGTGTTCAGTCATGGGTGGCCGCTGTCCAGTGATGACTGGGACACCCAGCTGATGTTCTTCCTGTTGCACGGTTACCGGGTCGTCGCTGCTGACCGGCGGGGGCACGGCCGCTCCACGCAGACCAGCGACGGTCATGACATGGACCACTACGCCGATGACCTGGCCGCGGTGGTGGAGCATCTGGACCTGCACGACGCGGTGCACATCGGGCACTCCACCGGGGGCGGGGAGGTGGTGCGGTACATCGCCCGGCATGGCGAGAGCCGGGTGGCCAAGGCGGTGCTGATCAGCTCGGTGCCGCCGCTGATGGTGCAGACCGAGGCCAATCCCGGCGGCCTGCCCAAGAGCGTCTTCGACGGGTTCCAGGACGAAGTCGCCAAGCACCGCTCGCAGTTCTACCACGACCTGGCCGCGGGCCCGTTCTACGGCTTCAACCGCCCCGGCGCGACGCCGTCAGAGCCGATCATCCAGAACTGGTGGCGGCAGGGCATGACCGGCGGCGCCAAAGCGCACTACGACGGGATCGTCGCGTTCTCCCAGACCGACTTCACCGAGGACCTGAAGAAGATCTCCGTGCCGGTGCTGGTGATGCACGGCGATGACGACCAGATCGTGCCCTACGCCGACTCCGGGCCGCTGTCCGCCAAGCTCGTCCAGAACGGCACGCTGAAGACCTACCACGGCTTCCCGCACGGCATGCCGACCACGGAGGCCGACACCATCAACGCCGACCTGCTGGCCTTCCTGCAGTCCTGATTGATCTAGCCGCGTGGCCGGCGCACAGCGGGATCAGGCACCGGCCGCGCGACCGGATCGGCAACGCGCCACATGTAGTGCAAGGACGCGGAGGTCTTGCCGGCGTGGCCATCGGCCGCCGGAAACCCGGGCCGAGCGCACCGGCAAGTCCGGCAGATCCAAGGTGACCTGGGTCAGTCGCGCTGGCTGATCCACACCGATAGGTGAGCGGGTTCCAGGGCCAGGCGCACGACACCGGCCAGGTCATCCTCGACCGCGTCCAGGTTCACCGCGTCCTGCAAGCGGGCCGCGAACGCGGCCACGGTCTGGTCCGCGTCATACCGGGCGCGGTTGAACCGCCGGTCCACCGCCCGCTGCACCCGCCGCCGCACCGGGTTGAACAAGGCTGCCGCCGCCAGCGTGGAGGCGGCCACCGCTACCGGCGTGTGGACCCCGAATACCTGGGTGGTCAGCAGCACCAGCCCGGCGTAGACCCCGACCAGCAGCCCGGTCACGATCGCGTACGCCAGGGTGCGGGAGATGATCCGGTCGATGTCATAGAGGCGGTACTTCAGGATCGCCACCCCGACCGACACCGGCAGCGCCGCGATGCCGATAGCCGCGCCGTTAAATACGGCCTGGACGGCGGGTGACGCCGAGGTGTCAAGGGTCCCGCCGACGGCGATGACCGCCGTGGCGGCCATGCACACGGCCGCACCGCTCATCAGCCACTTGAGCTGCTGGCGGCGCTCGCCGTCCGCGCGGCGCCAGGACAGCACCTGGCGGGCCACGAACACCAGCCAGAACACCGCCAGCACCGGCAGGACGACCGCCTCGACCGAGCCCAGCCACGCCGAGCTGCCCGCCGGGTCGTCCACGGCCCGCAGGTCGCCGCCGGGATCGATGTGCAGGTCGCCGGCGGCGACGGCGCCGATCGCCACTGCGTACACGCTCACTGGCCAGCACGCGCCGACTGCCAGGTAGCTCCACAGCACCGGCCGCCAGCGGGGCGAGGGCAGCCGGCCATCCGGAAACAGCAGGATCACCAGCGGAAACGCCACGATCACCGGGCACCAGTACAGTGCGAGGAACACGGCCGCCACGCCCAGCGGCAGGTGATGGCCGAGCGGGTAGCTGAGCACCGCATAGGCCCCTGCGCCAACGCCCAGCGCTGACAGCGCCGCCAGCGCGAGGAACATCCAGCCCAGCGGATTACCGGGCTGGCGCCGGGCCACGACGATCCCGACGAGTGCCACCGACACCACGACGATGACGGCCTCGATGTCGGACTGCGCCTCCCGGGCGGCAGAAGCCAGCGGCACCAGCGCGGCACAGAAGAGGACCATCAGCACACCCAGCGACCACGCGGCCAGGCCGGGAGCCGCCATCCGGGAACGACGCCCCGTGCCCGCGGTCACCGGTGCCTGCCCGCCTGCCGGGTTCGCTTCTCCCCCACAGGTCATGACGCTACGCCCGGATCGTTCCGGGAACGTTACCGCTCAGCACAGAACCTGGCGAGTCACCGGTCGTTTAAAACTCAGGCCCGGAAGCTGGCGGCCGGCCGCGCGGGTTAGCGCTTGGCCTTACGGCGTTCCGCCTTTTGGTTCGCCCGCCGGGATACGGCGGCCACCGCCGTGTCGGCCTGGTGCAGTGCCTTCGCCGACTTAGCGGACGGATTACGGCGCTCAGCGGCCAGCGCCAGCCGGTGGACGAGCGCCCGGCTCAGCGGCAGGGCGATGGCCAGCAGCACCCACATCCGCAGGCGCCTGGAGAAAAATGCCCACATGCTCAGGATCCCTTCGTCGTCCCCCGTCAGGTGCCTCGCGCTACCCCCCACGTGCCGGGCTAACCATGCCCCGGGCCGCCGCGGCACTGGGCGCGGGGCCGGTCCAGCATTGAGCCGGAAGTGATACCCGCCCGTTCGGATGAAAGATCTTTGGCCGAACGGGCGGGGTGCGTGCCCTCCCTGAACCGGGTCGTGCCGGGTTAGCCCTCGTCAGCCGGGGGTGTGCGCGGTTCCGCGATTGGTTCGAGCAGCCGCCGCGGCGTGCTGAACGCGCTGGAAAACCGGTCGCCGCCGCCCGCTGGCGGCTCGTATCCGGGTCCGGGTTCGGTCCGGATTTCCGGGACCGGGACGAGGTGGCCGCAATCCTGGCAGTGTCCCTCGTGGTCGAGAAGACCCCCGTCCTGATCGTGGCGCAGGGTGCGCGGAGGTCGACCGGCTCTTCCAGCTCAACACCCTGGGCGCGCTGCGGGTGGCGCAGGGCGTGCTGCCGGCCATGCGTGAACGAGGAGCGGGGCGCCTCGTCTTCGTCTCCAGCATCCAGGGGCGGCTGGTGCTGCCGATGATCGGCCCGTACGGCGCCAGCAAATGGGCGCTGGAGGCGCTCGCCGAGACGCTCGCCATCGAGGTGCGCCACTTCGGCATCAAGGTGAGCATCGTGCAGCCCGGTGTGGTCTCCTCGGGTGGCGCTGAGCGGACCAGCGTCTTCCTGAAGGAGAACGACCCTTACGCCGCGCTGTACGAGGCACTTGGCGTGCTGCGAGGCGAGTCCGTCACTCCCCAGGACGTGGCCGCCGTGGTGGCGGCACGATCGAGCAGCCCCAGCCTGCGCTGCGCGTCCCGGCCGGCCTGCCGCCCAGCAGGCCGTGCGGGCCCGCAAGGAGGCGCCGGAGAGCGAGCCCTTCCTTACCGCCGAGATCAACTGGTAGGCGAGTGCAGCATTCGGCTAGGTGTCCCTGTTGCGAACGACCTGGCCGTAGCTGCCGTAATCGGCTGAATCTCCTGATGTGTCTTGACAGAAAGTGCTCCTGAGGTAACGGTAAGGGAGGAACGAACGACCTGGACGGCTTAATGGCGGTGATCAGGAATGCGCTGGCTAGCCCGGCGGACGTCAGCGGAGGCACACCCACCACAGGCGGTTCCGGGGCTGCCAGATGCGGGGGAGCTGCTAGCGGCGGCTGAGCGCTTCATCGCGCAGTTCCATGCCGAGAACCCGGGAGCGGGTGATCCGGCCGACCGGATGCGGCAGGTCCGTGACGAGGTCGACGCCGACGGGACCTACCGGCATACCTCCGCAGAACTCACCTTCGCCGCCCGCGTCGCGTGGCGGAACAGCTCGCGTTGCATCGGCCGCCTGTACTGGCGGACGTTGCGAGTCAGGGACCGGCGGCAGGTACGGGAGCCAGATCAGATCGCCGCCGAGTGCTTCACACATCTGCGGGAAGCCGCCAACGGCGGACGGATCGTGCCGACGATAACCGTCTTCGCGCCAGATGCTCCTGGCCGGCCGGGCCCGCGCATACTGAACGGGCAGCTGGTCAGCTACGCCGGTCATCAGGCTGGCGGGGCCGTGATCGGGGATCCGGCGCATCTGGAGATCACCCGCCTGGCTCGCGCGCTCGGCTGGCGGTCCGCCGATCCGCCCGGGCGGTTCGACCCGCTGCCGCTGATCATCCAGTCATCGGGTTTACCTCCAGCCTGGTTTGACGTGCCCAGGGACGCGGTGCTCGAGATCCCGCTTCGCCACCCGGACCTGGACTGGTTTCGTGAGCTGCGGCTGCGCTGGTACGCGATCCCGGTCATCAGTGACATGTACCTGGAGGCAGGCGGCGTCCGCTATCCGGCGGCCCCGTTCAATGGCTGGTACATGTGCACGGAGATCGGCTCCCGTGACCTCGGCGACGAGAACCGGTATAACCAGCTGCCGGAAATCGCCGTCCGGATGGGCCTGCGCACCGATACTCCGCGGACGTTGTGGAAAGACCGGGCGGTCACTGAGCTGAACGCCGCTGTGCTGCACTCCTACGAGACGTCCGGGGTGAAGATCACCGATCACCACACCGAGTCAGAGCGCTTCCTGGCGCATCTCGACAAGGAGCAGCGGCACGGCCGGCGTTGCCCCGCCGACTGGTCCTGGATCGTGCCGCCCACGGCCGGGTCAACCACGCCGGTGTTCCACCGCTACTACGAAGACTTCGATACCTCGCCGAGCTTCGGCCGGCACGCCAGCCGGCTCTACTGAAGCACCGGCTGGCGGCCCGCCCCCGTCAGGTGCCGGTGCCAACCCGGGGCTTGCGTGCGAGCAGGGCATCGTCGAAGTGAATGCGATCGCGCTCGAGCCCGGCCCGGGCGAGGACCCGGACGGTCTCACGCACCATATCGGGCGGCCCAGCCACGTAGGCGTCGCAGTCGGTATGCGGCATGTACCGGGCGGCAACCCGGCCGACATTGCCCTGCATCCCGTCAAAGGCGGGATCATCTGAGGTCACCGGGATCAGCTCGAACCCGCTGAAGGCGTCCTCCAGCCGCCATAGATCAGGCAGATCGTAAAGCTCCTCCCGCCGCCGTGCGCCGTAGTACAGGTAAATCCGCCGCCGTGTCACCGACGACTCGCGCACCGCTTGCTCGATGATCGCCTTGATCGGCGACAGCCCGGTACCGCCGGCCACGCACAGCAGGTCACGGCCGGCGGAGCGCTCGAGAGTCATCGTGCCGAGCGACGGCCCCAGCACAAGCTGAGAACCAGGCGACGTATAGCGCACGAGCGCGTTGCTGACCCACCCGCCGGGAACTGCCTTCACGTGCAGCGTCAGGAGGCCGTCGTCGCGTGGCATGCACGCGATCGAGAACGACCGCCAGACCCGGGGCCAGCGCGGTGTCTGCACAGTGATGTGCTGGCCCGCGACGAAGGGCAGCGGCTGATCCGGTGCGATGGTCACCACGGCAATGTCGGGCGCCCGGTGGTCGACCGCGACCACCTCGGCGCGCCATGAGGCCGGGCTCTTGGCCGAGTCCTCCTCGGCGGCGTTGATCATCAACGACGAGCCGGCCGTGTAGACCTGAGTCCAGGCCTCTTCCGCTTCGCTGGTGAACGCGTCCCGGGCGAACGCCCGCAGCGTCGCCAGCAGCGATGCGCCCACCGCCTCGTACATCTCCGGCTGCACCTGGTATTTCCGGTGATCCTTGCCCAGCTGGGAGAGATAGGCGGCCATGTCCTCCGGCGTGGACAGGCTTTCCACGATCCGGCCAAGGGCGGAGAACAACCGGTCCCGCTGCTCATCCATGGCTGGCGGGAACAGCTGGCGAAGGTTCGGCTGACGCAGGAACAACTGGCCGTAGAAGAAGCCCACCGCCTTGTCGCCGCCCTCCGCGACGTAGCGGAACGTTTGCCTGATCGCCGCGATCGCTGGATCGGGCGCGTCGGCCGACGGCTCGCTAGCGTCTGCCGCCTGACCGGGCGTGGCGGCCGCCTGGTCGGGCGTGGCGGCCGCGCCCTCAACAGCGTCGGCCGGCTGCCTGGCAACGGTATCGGGCTGGCGGTCTCCATCGGGCTCCGCGTGCTCCCTCGCCTCAGGGGACGGAGTCTGGGTACCGGTGGAGGCCTGGAGCTGCCCGCGTGCTGTGTCCGGCGCCCCGGCCGTCTGCTGCTGGTCTCCTGCGGCTGGCTTGCTGGCTTGATCAGCTGCCGACGCGAGTTCCAGGACGTAGGGACGCGGTTTCAGCTCAGCCTGCGTTCGGGGCGGCAGTTCCTCCGGGGCTGTCAGTTCCTCCGGGGCCGTTGCTTCGGCTGGCTCGGCCAGCAGCGTAGGCGCGGGGAGGTGCTCCTGATCGGTGCCGGTATCGGAGTCGGTGTCGGTATCCAGAAGCTGCAGGCCCCTGTGCAGCCGGATGAGGGTATCCAGGTCCCGGCTCCAGCTGCGGACTCGCCACCAGGGGCCTGCTAAACCCCGGCGGCGGTTCTGCGCGGTTTCCGTCGAGCTCACTCCGCGACCCGCCAGGCCCCGGCGATGACCATCACCTGCGGATGGATACTGACGGCGTGCTCGCCCGATTGATCGCGGCTAGGCATCGTTGTCCCTTTATCTCGTCATCCGCTTCGTTCTTTGCAGACGTATGAACACGTAGGGTACGTAAGTGATTCTATGCTGTAAATAAGCGACGGTCGGGCTGTCCGGGAAATTTCATCGGGTGCAAGTGCGAAACCGCTGGTAGTCCGGCGTCATGGTGGACAGGCTTGCCAGACTTCATTAGCTGGATCGATCCACCGGGCTATGGACCGAGCCGGCCCAGCATCTTGCTGCGTGCGGAATCGGGCGATGCGGTTCGCGCCGGTCATGTTGCCCTTGCGGCGCTCCTCGACCAGCTCCACCAGACCGACGTCGTCACGCTCGCCGCCGGCGACTCGATCACCTTCCCGTGCTCGCGTCCGCACCTGATCGCCAACCGGTCCGCGACCGTGACCGCGATCGCCACCTGGCTCATCGTCAATCCCTGAGGACCGTCCCGCGGTTACGCCCAGTCCGGTTCGGTGGCGAGTTTTTCGGCGATCCGGTCGCGGAAGCTCTTGCGGCCCAGCGCGGCCTCGATGTCGGCGGCGACCCGGCTCAGCGGGTAAGGGATCTCTTTTTCCAGTTCCGCCAGCGCGGCCTCGGTGGCCCGCCACTCCGCGGCCAGCTTGCCGGTGATCCGCCGTGCCTTGGCGGTCAGTGTGACCCGCCTGGTGCGGGCATCGGCGCCCGCGGTCGTCCGTACCAGCCCCGCGGCCCGCATCGCGGCCACCTTCTGGCTGGTGGCCGAGTGAGTGCGCTGCACGGACTCGGCCAGCTCGGTAATGGTCATCGGGCCGCGGGCATGCAGCCGGAGCAGTTCGAGCACCATGCTCGGCTTGAGCCCGGTGATGTGCGCGCCGGCGTAGACAGCGGCGATGTCGGCGTCCATCGCCGCCTGCAGCAGCCGCATCGGCCGCCACAGGCTCTCCTCGGTCGGGTCGGCAGCCTTCTCCATGGTCACGGGCAAATTCTAACAGAGCTTATACAGTTTCTATAACAGCACTTGTATAAGTACCGTTACATTTGATCGGGGGCCGGGCGGAGGAGGCAGCAGGCGTGTCACGTGCGAGGCGGCTGTTCGCGGACGTCGGCCCGCTCCGGGAGTCCCGGGACTTCCGCCGGCTGTGGGCCGGGACAGCACTGTCGGCCGTCGGCGGCGCGCTGACCACGTTTGCCGTGCCGCTGCAGGTCTACGACATCACCCGCTCGGCGCTCGCGGTCGGCGCCATCGGGGTGGCGCAGCTGATCCCGACGGTCGTCATCGGGCTGCTCGGCGGCGCCGTCGCGGACGCCGTCGACCGGCGCAAGCTCGTGCTGGCGGCCGGCGGCGGCAGCGCGGCGGTCTCGGCTGGGCTCGCCGCGCAGGCATTCGCTGGCCTGCACTCGGTCTGGCTGCTGTATGCGCTGGTCGCGGTGTCAGCCTCGTTCCGGGCGATCAGCTCCCCGGCGCAGCGAACGTTCGTCCCGAGCCTGCTCCCGGCCGATCAGGTGGCGGCGGGACTCGCGCTCAACCAGCTGAGCTTCTACATCACGCTGACCGCCGGCCCGGCGCTGGCCGGCCTGATCGCGGCGGTACCGGCCCTCGGCCTGCGCGCGTGCTATCTCGTGGACGCGGTCAGCTTCGCC
>JBAPYC010000774.1:0-12156 GCA_049284535.1 Streptosporangiaceae bacterium | reverse complement strand
GACCGACGCCGTGCTGTCGGGCCTCGGGCCGCGAGGCAAGGCCGACGCCGGGATCACCTGCCGGGGCACGGAGGCCATCACGGCGGCCATGCAGGCCTCCGGCGTGCGCCGCCTGGTTGTGGTCAGCGCGGCTCCGGTCGGCACGGTGCGCTCGCCCGGCCGGCCGCGGCCGCCCCGGCACGACCCAGGCGATGGATTCTTCATGCGCACGGTGGCCTATCCGGTCCTCAAGGCGGCCCTGCGCGAGGTCTACGCCGACCTGGCGCGGATGGAGGATGTGCTGCGCGACAGCGGCCTGGACTGGACCTCGGTGCGGCCGGTCCGCCTCAGCGATTCCGCGGCCACCGGCCGGTACCGCACCGCCCTGGGCCGCAACGTCCGCCACGGGCTGGTCATCTCCCGGGCCGACGTGGCCGGCTGCATGCTCGACGTGATCGACCGGCCGGAGACGTTCGGCCAGAGCATCGGCATCGCCAGCTGACCGCCAGTCCCTGATGGCCAGTCCCGTTTTGACACCCAGTCCCGTTTCTGGCCAGTCCCGTTTTGACACAGTGCGGTCGGTCCGCTGCGGTTAGCGTCGGCGGTGAACCCAGGGGGGTGCCACCAACGGAGGTGCCATGAAGGCGCTCGTATACCACGGACCTGGCCAAAGGGCCTGGGAAGACGTCCCGGACGCGGCGATCCAGGAGCCAACCGACGTCGTCGTCAAGGTCGACACCACCACCATCTGCGGTACCGACCTGCACATCCTGCACGGTGATGTTCCCGCCGTGACCGAAGGCCGCATCCTCGGTCACGAAGCGGTCGGCACCGTGACCCAGGTCGGCGACGCGATCAAGGGATTCAGCGTGGGGGACCGCGTGCTCGTCCCGGCGATCACCAAGTGCGGGCGCTGTGAGTACTGCCAGCGCGGCATGCCGTCGCACTGCCAGACGGTCGGCGGCATCGGCTGGATCTTCGGCCACCTCATCGACGGCACCCAGGCCGAGTCGGTGCGGGTCCCGTACGCCGACACCTCGCTGTATGCGGTGCCCGCCAGCGTCACCAATGAGCAGGCCATCTTCCTGGCCGACTCGCTGCCCACCGGTTACGAGGTCGGCGTGCTGGCCGGGAAGGTCCGCCCGGGTGACTCGGTCGCCGTGGTCGGGGCCGGCCCGGTCGGCCTGTCCGCCATCTTGACCGCCGGGCTGTGGGGCGCCTCCCGCGTCATCGCGGTCGACACGAACAAGTTCCGGCTGGACAAGGCCAGGGATTTCGGCGCCACCGACACGATCGAAGCCGGGGACAACACGGCCGCCGAGGTCCTGGATCTGAACGGCGGTGTGGGCGTCGACGTCTCCATCGAGGCCGTCGGCTTCCCGGAGACCCTGCTGACCACCGCGTCGCTCGTCCGCCCGGGCGGGACCATCGCCAACATCGGCGTGCACGGTGTCCCGGTATCCCTGCCCATGCAGGACATGTGGATCCAGAACGTCACCCTGACCATGGGCCTGGTCGACACGGTGTCCATCCCGACGCTGCTGAAGATGGTGGCCAGCGGCCGCATCCCGGCCGAGAACCTGGCCACCCACTCGTTCACCTTCGCCCAGATGGACGAGGCCTACGACGTGTTCAAGAATGCGGCCGAGAACTCTGCCCTGAAGGTGGTCATCACCCCGGCCTGACCGGTTAGTGGACGTTCTGGCTGGCGAGCTCCGCCGCGGGTTCGCCGCCAGACGTCCGCACCCGCCTGGGCGCCGACCGGCGCGGCAGCAGGAGGCTCAGCCCGGTCGCGAGCACCACGACACCGAGGTCGACGGTCATGGCCAGCACCATCGCCGACACCGAGTCGGCTCGCGCCGGGCCCAGCCGGCTGTAGAACACCACGCCGATCACCGCGATGCCGGCGGCGGTGCCGAACTGCTGCATGGTGGTGAGGATCCCGGCCGCAGCCCCGGCCCGCTCGGTCGGCACGCCGGACAGGCTCGCCCCGATCAGCGACGGCATGGCCAGGCCCTGGCCAAGGCCGATCACGGCGGTCGCGGGCGCGAGATCCCACGCCGCCAGATGGCCGCCGTAATGGAGCCCCGTGACAATGACGCCGGCGGTGCCGATGATGTCCAGCACCCCCCCGATAGTCACGGACCGTGGCCCGACCCGGGCCGAGACGCGCGGGCCGAGGATGGCCATCAAGGTGAACGTGGCCGCCAGCGGACCGGTCTCCAGACCCGCGCGCAGCGGCGACTGACCCAGCCCGAGCTGCAGCAGCAGGGTCAGCACGAACATGAAGCTGCCGAAGAAGAAGATCAGCGCGAAGTTCGCCCCGATCCCGGCCGAGAAGGCGCGATCACGGAACAGCGCCAGGTCGAGCAGGGGCTCACCGCCGCGCCTGGTCAGCCACCGCTCGTAGGCCACGGTGAGCGCGCCCGTCGGCACCGCGGCGATCAGGCAGACCCAGGTCCAGGTCGGCCAGCCCTCGTCGTGCCCGAGGGTCAGCGGTACCAGCGCCAGGGCCAGCGAGCCCGAGACCCCGATCGCGCCGATCGGATCCAGGCGCGGCCTGCGCAGGCCCCGCGCGGCCGGTATCAGCAGCGCGGAGGCGACCAGGGTGAGCACGCCGACCGGCACGTTGACCAGGAAGATGGCCCGCCAGCCCAGGCCCAGGACGTTCTCCTGGAGCAGCAGGCCACCCAGGATCTGGCCAGACACGAACGACAGCCCGATGGTGACGCCGAACCAGGACAGCGCCCGGCTGCGTTCCTGGACCGGGAAGGTCGCGGTGATCAGGGCGAGGATCTGCGGCACCATGGCCGCGCCGGTGAGTCCCTGGAGCAGCCGGAAGATGATCAGCTCGCCAGCAGACTGAGCTAGCCCGCATAGCAGGGACGCGATCGCGAAGCTGGCCACGCCGATCATGAACATCCGCCGGTACCCCAGCAGGTCGCCCAGCCGGCCGCCGGTCACCATCCCGCTGGCGTACATGAAGGCGTACCCGCCCACGATCAGCTCCAGGGCTGCGTCGGTCACGTGCAGGTCGCGCTGCAGCGACGGGGCGGCGACGTTCACCACCCACAAGTCGAAGCCGGCCATGAACATGGCCAGCAGCACGACCGGCAGCATCAGCCAGCGCCGCGGGTCCGGCCCGGCGGGAGCCGTCCGCGAGGCAGACGCTGGCTGGGGTGCATTGTCCGGCACAAAGACTCCTCGTTAGTCGGAGGCCGAGTTTGTCAGTAAAGGTCGAGTTGTCAGTGGAAGGTCGAGCCTTCAATGGTTCGGTGTTCGAGGGCCGTCGAACTTCGATCCATATCGGACTGTACGACAGACGTCGAACTCATGACAACTTTGATTTATGCTGAGGAGCGTGATAGACGACGTGGTCGAGCCGCCGGCGGCGGACATGCAGCTGCCTCGGGTGCTGGCGGCGCTGGCCGACCCGCAGCGGCTGGCCTCCGTCCGCTTCCTGGCGCGCAACGGTGAGTCGTATTGCGGCCAGGTCATGGAAGAGGCCGGGCTCGCGCTGACCAAGTCGACCTTCTCGCACCACGTGCGGATCCTGCGCGAGGCTGGGCTGGTCACCAAGCGGATCCAGGGTGCGAAGGCCTACGTCAAGCTGCGCAAGCAGGATGTCGACCACCGGTTCCCCGGCCTGCTCGACTCCGTCCTCGGCGCCGGCGCGGCAACCCGGGTCTGACCCTCCGCGTCATCTCCCGCGGCAGGAATGTCAGCACTGCCTGGCATGGTGGCGGACGTGACAGGAGGAGGGCACTATGACTGTCATGACCATTCCGGAGCCCTGGTATATCCAGGAGCGCACGCTCACCGTCGAGGATATGGAGTACATGCCCGACGACGAGTTCCGCTACGAGTGAGCTGGCCATCGAGGTCGCCTCCCCCCGCACCCGGCTCTATGACCGAACCGGAAGAAAGATGTCTACGAAGGCTTAGGCATCCCCGCGTACTGGATCATCGAGCCGGACGCGAACCGTCCCGAACTGACCGTCTTTGAGCTGCGTTCGGGCGGGTACGAGCAGACCGCGCACGTCACCGGTGACGAGCCGTACCGAGCCGAGTCCCCGTTCCCCGTCACCATCGTCCCAGCTGAGCTCGTAAACATCGGCTGAGGGCTGCGCCCAGCACGTTTCCGCGGAAACGCCCAGGGGCTCACGCGGGTCCTGATCGGCCGCGCACCCGCGAGCAACTCGACGGCCTCAGGTGCGCGAGCTAACCGGCGGGCGTGGGGCGATCGTGCTCACCGTCTTATCAGGTTGCCGGCGGCCGACGGGACCGCGAACGGGCCGGCTTGCGTACCGGCTCGGTGGCCTTGACCGGCTCCTCGACCAGCCTGACCGTGATGTCAGGCCCGCCTGTCTCGACCACCTGCACCCGGTCGGACAGGCGGGACAGGAACGCACGGAAGCTGCGGCAGCCGTAGTTGTGCTCATCGAAAGCCGCGTCCAGAGCCAGCATCTTGCTCTTCAGCCCGCCCGCGGTCATCGTCTCAACGTTGGACTCCTCGAACGCCCGGATCAGCAGCTGCTCGGCCGAGCCGATGTCGAACGTGGCCTCCACGGCGGGCCGGGCGGCCGGCTCGACCTCGGCCACGAGCGTGCCCCAGTACTTGTACTCCGAGCACACCGAGACCAGCTTGCGGCTCGCGTTGGCCTCGGTCCCGACCCCCACCACCCACTTGCCGAACTCGCGTAGCCGCTGCACCAGCGGCGAGTAGTCACCGTCGCCGCTGACCAGGACGAACACGCTGATCTCGGGGTGCACGATCAGGGTTTCCATGGCGTCCACGGCCATCCGGATGTCGGCCGCGTTCTTGTTCTGGATGCCGACCCGCGCCACCTGGATCAGGTCGACGCCGTTCATGGCCAGGTCGTCCTGGTGGCTGCCGAACCGCGTGTTGGCCCAGTCGGCGTAGGCGCGGCGCACCGAGGCGTTCCCGTACCCGCGGCACAGCCGGGTCAGGGCCTCATACGGCGCCGGGTTGGCCTGGTCCGGCAGTTCCTTGACCGCGCCGAGAACGAGGTTTTCGAAGTCCACGAACACCGCGACCTGGGCGGACCCGTCAGGCTCCATCGTCATCCCCTTTAGCCGGTCTGGCGATTTGTCGCCCTGAAGATGAAACGTTATCTCAGGTGAGCCATAAGGCGTGGATGCCCCGCTGGGGTTGTTCTAGCAACCCCAGCGGGGCATCCACATCGAAAGAACGCCGCCCGGCCTAGTAAAGAACGCCGCCCGGCCTAGTAGTGGACGTGCTGCCGCCAGTCGCTCGGCACCCGCCCCTTGGGGCCGGGAACGCCCTGGTCGACGGGGTGGTGCTCCGGCGGCGCCAGCGCCGGCCCGTCGTACATCTCGTTGGTGTCGTAACTGAAGAACCAGTCCTCATCCGGCTCGAAGCTGCGGATGAACGGGTGGCCGGTGCCCTTGGCATGCGCGGTGGCGTGCTGCATGGGTGACGTGTCACAGCAGCCGATGTGCCCGCACTGCGCGCAGCGGCGCAGGTGCACCCACCAGCCGCCCGCGGCGTCGCACTCGACACAGCCGTCCCCGCTCGGCGGCACCGAAGGGTCGATGCCCGCGATCTCCGACATTACGAGTTCTCCTTGTCATCAGCAGAAGCAGGCACCCCGGCAGCCCCAGCAGCGCTGGCAGTCCCGCCGCTGGCCCGGGCTGCGGCCGTGACCGCGTCCGCGCCGTCCGGGGCCAGCGCCGCACCGTCGTCCTGCGGCGTCAGGGGCAGCCAGACCCGGAACCTGGTGTCGCCCGGCTCGGACTCCAGCGACAGCTCCCCGTGGTGTTTGTTGACCACAATCCGGAAGGAAATGTCCAGGCCAAGCCCGGTTCCCTCACCCACCGGCTTGGTGGTGAAAAACGGCTCGAAGATCCGGTTCCTGATCTCCGGCGGCACCCCGGGCCCGGTGTCCCCGAACTCGATGAACACCTTGTCTCGGGCCATGCCGGTGCGCACGGTCAGCACGCCGGTTTGGCCCATGGCCGAGACCGCGTTGTCGATCAGGTTCGTCCATACCTGGTTCAGCTCACCCGCATAGGCCGGGAGCGGCGGCACGGACCGGTCATAGTCCTTCACCACACGGATGCCCGGCGGCATCTTCCCGGTCAGCATCAGCAGCGTGCTGTCCAGCAGCTCATGCACGTCCACGACCTGGTACGGGGCCCGGTCCAGCTGCGAGTACTGCTTGGCCGCCCCGACCAGCGTGGAGATCCGGGTGGTGGAGTCCTCGATCTCGTTCATCAGCAGCTCGGTGTCGACCGTGTAATTCAGCCACCGCAGTGAGGGCTCGAGGGTCCCCTCGTCGACGGTCGCCTCGACGTGGTCGAGCCACGCGACGTCGAGCCCGGCCGCCACGAAGGTCGGCGACAGGTTCCAGCCGTCGGAGATCCCGCGGTCCTCCAGCCAGTCGGTGATGCCGTCTTCCCGGTCAGAGGCCTCCAGGGGCGAAAGGTCCAGCGCTTTGGCCTTGGGTACCCGCTCGGCGACCTCTTCCTGCAGCTTGATCAGCGTCTCCAGCGTGGTCCTGTCCCACTTGCCGCCCGCGATCATGCCCAGCTTGTGCCGCATCCCGGCCACCCGTTCCCGCAGCGCTGAGGTGGCCCGGACCGCCGCCGCGGCCGGGTTGTTCAGCTCGTGGGTCAGGCCGGCCGACAGCGAGCCGAGCGCCAGCAGCCGCTCCCGCTGCCCGATAGCCGCCTGGGTGTTCTTGTTGCCGAAGAACAGCCCCTCCAGCAGGTGCACCGCCATCGGGAACCAGGAATGCATCAGCTCGGCGAAGACCTCGGCGTCCAGCACGAAGAACCGCGACGGTGTCGTCACACGCACCGAGTTGTTGTACACCTGCTGGACCCGGTCGCCGAGGTAGGCGGTGAAGGCGCCGCCGTACACCCCGCGATCGGAGGTCCGGGCGACCTCGATGTCGTCCGCGCCGACCCGGCGGGCCATCACCATGGTGCCTTCGAGCAATACGTAGAAGCAGGTCGCGGGGGCGCCCTCGGCGTACAGCGGCCCCGGCTCGATCAGCTCGACGTGTCCCCGCTCGCAGAGCCACTGCAGCTGGTCATCGTCCAGCTTCTCGAACAGGAACAGCGTCCGGAGCTCCTCGACGCTGCACGGCAACGAGGCGTCCGACGCCGAGCATGTCGACGAGGCGGATGATTCCGGGGCCAGTTCAGAAGCAGTCATCGTTTCTCCAGATAACGGTGCACCAGCATGACGGCCAGCGCACCTTCCCCGACGGCCGAAGCGACCCGCTTAGCCGACTCCGCCCGCGCGTCCCCGGCCACGAACACGCCGGGAACGCTGGTTTCCAGGTGGTAGGGCATCCGGTCGAGTTCCCAGCCGCGTGGCCGTTCCCCGCCAACCGACAGGTCCGGGCCCGCCACCACGAACCCGGCCGAGTCCCGCACCACCACGCCGTCCAGCCAATCGGTGAGCGGCGCCGCCCCGATAAACAGGAACAGCATTTGCGCGTCAACTGTTTCCGTGCCGCCGGAAGCAGAATCCCGCAGGGTCAGCTTCTCCAGGTGGTCCTCGCCCGAGGCCTCGATGACCTCGGTGCAGGTCCGCACGGTGATGTTGGGAATGTCGGCGATCTGCCTGATCAGGTAGAACGACATCGACTTCTCCAGGCCCGGCGAGCGGACCAGGATGTTCACCGACTTGGCGTGCCTGGCCAGATAGACCGCGGCCTGCCCGGCCGAGTTCGCCCCGCCCACGATGTAGATGTCCTGGCCCAGGCAGGCCGTGGCCTCGGTCAGCGCCGACCCGTAGTAGACGCCGCGGCCGGTGAAGTCGGCCAGGCCCGGGGCGTTCAGCTGCCGGTAGGACACCCCGGTGGCCAGGATGATCGTGTGCGCGTAAATCGACGTGCCGTCCGCGAACCGGACCCCGCGGGCTGACCCCTTGACATCCACGCCAATCACGTCCCGCGTGGTCAGTACCTCGGCGCCGAACTTCGTGGCCTGGCGCCGGGCCCGGTCGGTCAGCTGAGCCCCGGATACACCGTCCGGGAAGCCCAGGTAGTTCTCGATCCGTGAGCTCTGGCCGGCCTGGCCGCCGGTGGCGGTCCGCTCGACCAGGACGGTGCGCAGCCCTTCGGAGGCGCCGTAGACCGCGGCGCCGAGCCCGGCCGGGCCGCCGCCGATCACGATGAGGTCGTAGAAGTCCGCCGACGGCGTGGTAGCCAGCCCGACGTGCGCCGCCAGATCGGCGTCGCTCGGCTCGACCAATGGCTCGCCGTCCGGCGTGATCACAACCGGCAGCGACATCCCGTCCGCGCCCGCGGCGTCCAGCAGCCGCTGCCCTTCCGGCTCGTCGCTGGTGTACCAGCGGTACGGCACCTGGTTCCGGGCCAGGAACTCCCGGACCTCGGAGGAACGCGCGGACCAGCGATGGCCCACGACCTTGGTCTCGGGAACGGGACGGTGGTCTGATTCCAGCCACGCGTCCAGCAGCGCGTCCACCACCGGGTAGAGTTTCTCCTCCGGCGGGTCCCACGGCTTGAGCAGGTAGTGGTCGAGGTCGACGACGTTGATCGCGTCGATGGCCGCCCCGGTGTCGGCGTAGGCGGTGAGCAAGATGCGCCGCGCCCCGGGGTAGATGTCCATCGCCTGCTCGAGGAACTCGATCCCGTTCATCTCGGGCATCCGGTAGTCGGCCAGGATCAGCGCCACCAGGTCGCCGCGCAATTTCATCTGCCGCAGCGCGTCCAGCGCCGTCGCCCCGGACTCGGCCCGCACGATCCGGTGCCCTTCGCCGTAGCGCCGCCGCAGGTCACGCGCTACCGCGCGGGACACGCCGGGGTCGTCGTCGACGGTGAGGATCGCCGTGCGGATCGTCTCGGCCTGCTCGGTCATAACGCCCATAGTAAGTTCATGACGGCGCGATCCCACTGGGGCCGGTGCGGAAGATCTTCCCCAGGTCCGCAGGAAAACCCTTTTTCAGCCGAACGGCCCCGTGCGTGCCCCCGCATCCTGCGTGCCCCGGCGGGCCGGCTCGCCGCCTTAGGTGCCGAGCGTCGCCAGCTCACGGTAGAACCGGCGCTCGATCACCCAGCCGCCGGGCGGCGGATCGCCGCCTGTGCCGACTGGGGAGAACAAGAGCCGGTAGTCGCCGGTTCCCGGCCGGCCCAGGGCCTCCCACTCCTGGTAGAGGCCCTCTAGCCTGCGCGCCAGCCCGGCGTCTTTCCACCAGGAAATACCGTCGGGTGCCAGCATGGCCCAGCCATCGGACATCGCGCTGAGCCCGATGCCGTGCTCCATGCCGAGCGTCCGCCGGTCAGCCAGGCCGGCGAAGAAAGCGAAGCCCGTCTCCTCCTGCTGTCCGCTGGTCGCGAAACCCGGCTCCGGGGCAGGTTCGCGGACGATCTCCTCCGGCTCACCGCGGACCACGCCGAACGGCCACAGCTTCTCGATGTGCAGCGGGCCGCGCACCGGTATGAAGCCGGTCCACAGGGCCACGCGGCCGCGCAGTTCCCCGCCTTCCAGTTCCCCGCCTTCCAGTTCCCCGGCCTTACGGTGCAGCAGGACTAGCGGATGGCTGCCGGAGTGGGCGAGCGGGATCAGCATGGTCCCGTCGTGGCGGAGCTGGCCGGCCCAGTGCGGCGACAGGTCCGAACAGCCCACGGTGGCCACGATCCGGTCGAATGGCGCCTCCGCGGGAACACCCTCGAAGCCGTCGCCGTGCCGCACCCGGATTCCGGGGTAGCCGGCCGCGGCCAGGAGCTGGCCGGTCTGCGCCACCACGTCCTCGCGGATGTCCACGGTGGTCACCAGGTGCTGGTCGCCGACGAGCTCCGCCATGAGCGCCGCGTTATAGCCGGTGCCGGCCCCGATCTCGAGCACCCGCATGCCTGGCCTCAGGTCCATCAGCTCGAGCGCCTCGGCCATCATCGACGGCTGTGAGGTGGAACTGGCCGGCATCCCGCCTTCGCGCCGCGTTACCAGGGCGTTGTCGGCGTAGATGAGCTCGAGGTGCGCGGGCTTGGAGCAGCGAGGATCGTGGTCGATCGTGACCGGGCCGGTGCCGTCATAGTAGGAGAACGTCTCGAGCAGCCGGTGCCGCGGCACGACGCGGAACGCGCGCTCGACAGCAGCCGACCGGATGGCTCCAGCCGCCTTCAGCCCGGCCACGAACCGGTCGAGATAGGCCTGAGTGCCCGGTTCCGTCGCCATGGCTCCGGAGTCTACGGCTGTGCAATTTACGGCTGTGCAAATTTACGGCTGTGCAGTGCCGGAGCCCGAACCACGCAAGCGCAAGCCCCGGCCGAGGCGCCTGCGACGGCGCCATGGGCCCTGGCAGCGTTCCGGCGCGGTGTTATCGGCCCAGATCTGCGCGCGGATCGGCTCCAGGCCGTCGGCCTGCGGTTCGAGGTCGTCCACGGCGGCGTGCAGGGCGCGGCGCACGAACTCACCAAAGCGCTGCCACTGGGCCGGGGTCAGCTCCTCCGGGCCGATGCCGGTATCCGCCATTACTCCTGCTCCAATGCGATGCGCAGGGCCGCCATGCCGCGGGCCGTGTGGCTCTTCACGGCTCCCCGGCTGATGCCCATAGTGGCGGCGATATCGGCCTCGGACAGGTCGGCGTAGTAGCGCAGCACGATAGCCTCCCGCTGACGGTCGGGCAGATCCCTCAGCGCGGCGATCACCGCGGTTCGCTCCAGCAGCGCGAAGGCCCCATGCTCGGCGCTGGGCATGTCCGGCGGCGCCTTCTGCAGGTTCTTGTCGACCACGTTCCGGTGCCGCAGCACCGACCGGGACCGGTTCACCACGGCCTGGCGGAGGTAGGCCAGCGCCTTCTCGGTGTCCTTCAGCCGCTTCCAGCCGTCGTGCACGGCGACGAAGGCGTCCTGGACGACCTCCTCGGCGGTAGGGATGTCGCGCACCAGCATGGCGGCCAGCCGGACCAGTGAGCGGTAGTGCGCGGCATACAGCTCGACCACCGCGTGATCGGCGCTCCACTCCGCGCGGGCCGTGGCGGCAGGGAACGGATCGGGCAGCAGCGCTACCTCGGGGAGCAGCGTTTCCTCCGGCGGCAGGGTCTCCTCCGGCGGCAGGGTCTCCTCCGGCGGCAGGATTTCCCCCGACGGAGGCATCTCTCCAGGTGGCAGCGACTCTTCAATGAGCGCGGCGCCAGCCGTCGGCAGGATCGCCGTGTCCTCTGGCAGGTCGTCGCCGGACGGCTCCGCTTCCGGCCCGGCAACCGGGATTTCCGCCCGTGTCAGGGCTTCGCCCCCGCCTGCTTCATCCGGCGCGTCCGGATCCGTGGTCCGCGCGGCCAGCCAGGTCCGGTACCGGTTCAGCCCGGTCTCGAGATCGAAGTCTGGCGCGAACCGGGCCTGCTGCTGCTCGGTGATGTGCTGGCAGAGACGGGACAGCAGTACGTCTTCCTGCGAGCTCTCAGCCGCGCGTCCGCCGCTCTTCACGACGGGTCTCCGTCCGGCGCGTCGCCGGCGAACGGGCTGTCCGGTCCCAGCTGGGCGATCAGCTTGCGCCGGGCCCGGTGCAGGTGCGTGCTCACCGTCTTCTCGGTCACCCGCAGGACCGCGGCGATCTCCGCCTCCTTCATGTCCAGCTGCCAGCGCAGCAGCGCCACCGTGTGCTGCTGCTGCGGCATGTCCTGGATGATCCGCCAGCAGCGCTCCAGCACGATGGCCGAGAAGGCCTGCTCCAGCACGTCAGTCCCGACCGGCCGGTAGCGGGCCTCGATCCGCGGCAGCCGGTCGCGGAACGCCGCCTCCCGGCGGAAGCCGCTCACCGCGATGTTGGCCAGTGTCCGGCAGAGCCAGCCGCGGCGCTGCTCGTCGTCCCGGCATCGCAGTGCCGGCCAGGCCCGGGCTGCCGCCTCGAAGGCGGCCTGCACGAGATCATCGGCCAGCACCCGGTCGCCCCGGGTCAGCGCGCAGGCGTAGCCGAACATGTCGGCCGCGCAGGCCTGGAAGCACGCCTGCAGTTCGAGGGCATCGCGCGATGAGACCTTCTCATCGCTGCTCACGCCGCACCTCCCCGCCGCCGGCCGCTGCCGCGCCACCGTGCGCGGCTGGGCAGTCGCACTTGGACGTAAGGGTAGGCGACCGCAGCCGACCTCACCGGGGGACCGGGAAGAATCACGGCGCTAAGTCATCGGGCGCCGGGCAAACCCTGACAGATGCCCTACAG
>JBAPYC010000773.1:0-10049 GCA_049284535.1 Streptosporangiaceae bacterium | reverse complement strand
GGCCCGGCTACCTCGCCGACGACGAATGCGTCAGCTCGGCTTCGCCACCGCTCGGCGCCCACGCGAAGGCGCCCGAAGCAAAGAGCCGGGTTTCGGCACCGACGTTGCCGTCGACGCCCTGCTTCTGGAGCCATTTCGCCAAGAAGTTGACCATTTCCAGCGCGAACGACTCGATCTGCCCCTCACGGCGCCCTTCCGGATCGGGAAGCGCGTTGATCTCCACATCGAGCGTCCGGTGGCCGAGGGTGTAGGGGCTCTGCTCGAACAGCTCGACGACCACCTTCTCGGGCGTCGTGAAGTACTGCCTGGCTCCCATCCCGGCGAGCTCGGCCATGAGCGTGGCGAGGTCTGCTCCGTCGATGAGGCTCTTGTCGTAGCGAATGTTTATCCGGGGCATATGTGTCTCCTTGTCATCGCGCTCGGCCTCCCGGCTGGGAACGGCTCCCGCTCGGTGCCGCCCAGCGCGTGCTTCTGCGTTGGCTGGCTGGGCAGCCTTCAGATTGATTCCTGCGCCGCACGAAGTGTCGCGACGCTTGCGGCGAGATCGTCCAGGGGCGACCCCGCTCCCGGAACACGGTCCTGCTCGATAGTTGCGTACCCGTCGTATCCGATCTTCGCCAGGACCTGAAGAACGGCACCGATATCGACGACACCGTGACCGACGGGACAGAAGATGGGCCTCGCGAGAGCATCCCAGAATCCGGTGCGTTCGGCGATCACCGCTGCATGCACGTCCGCGGAGATGTCCTTGAAGTGGACGTGCGCGACGCGGCCGGCGTAGGACCGGATCGCCCCGGCCGGGTCGATGCCGGCATAGGCCAGGTGGCCGGTGTCGAGGCACAGATTCAGGGAAGTGCTCTCGACCACCCAGTCGATCTCGTCGGCGAACTCGACGAAGCCCCCGGCATGCGGGTGAACCGCCGCTTCCAGGCCGGCCTCCGCGGCCACGTCGGCAACCGCGTGCAAAGTAGCCTTCATTTCGGCTCGCTCGGCACGGTCGAGCCTGACCGCGTCCTCGGATCGGCCGGCGGTCGGAGCACGGCGCTCTCCAGGCGTGTCGATCATGACCAGGATGGACCCGCCGGCGGCGGCGATGGCTCTGCAGGCGCGCCTCGCCTCCTCGGTGACCCGATGCCGCTCCGAGGCATCGTGCATGTTGTCGAAGATGAAAGACCCGACCGCCGTCAGCTCGCGGGAATCGAGCGCTTCGCGCAGTTCGTGCTCCGCCTCGGGGAGATAGCCGACCGGCCCGAGTTCGAGAGCTCCGAGTCCTGAGCGCTGAATCTCGTCCAGGACCGTCGTCCATGGCGGGTTACCGGGCGAGTCAGCGAAGTCGACGCCCCAGGTAACGGGTCCGGTAGCAAGTTTGACACCCACAGGCCCACTCCTCCCTTGCGATGTTGTCACCGTTGTGAGCACGCAGCCGCGGTCAGGCGGATGCCGGCTCGATGGCGATTGCCAAACCGCTGCGGCGGCTCGCGTCGCACGCTTCGGCGAGGCCGATGCTGATCAGACTGTCGCGGACCGGAGAAGGGTTCTGCACCCGGCCGGCCGCGATGTGGACGAACTCCGTGATTTCGGCGACGTAGGCGGCGCGGAAGCGATCGGCGAAGCCCGAGAAGGGCCTGTCCGGGAACGCGTACCCGTCGGGTTCGAGGGAACGGATCGGGGTGCGCGCCCCCAGCCCCTGGATGACAGAGTCCTTGCTTGCGAGCACTTCGATGCGGTGGTCGTATCCCGCCGGATTGCGACGTCCGGCGACCATGAGAGCAAGCGCACCACTGGCGAACTTCAAGGTGACGGCGGCGAAGTCAACGTCCCCGGTCTCGGCATAGACGGGGTCGGCCAGGACCGAGCCCCACGAGACCACCTCAACGACCGGCTGGTCGACCAGCCACGGCACGGCGTCCAGGTCATGGATCATCAGATCCCGGTAGATGCCGTCCGACGCGCGGATGATCTCTGGCGGGGCGGGCAGATCGTCGTAGGCGTTGGATCGCACGACGAAGATGTCGCCAAGCTCGCCGTTGACGATCTTCGACTTGATCGCGCGCAGGGCGGGGTCGAACCGGCGCTGAAACCCCACGACGACGGGCGTGGAGTGTGATTCGACCATGTCGACGACGTGACGCATCGTCCTGAGGTCGGACGCGATGGGCTTCTCACACAGGGTCGGAACGCCAGCCTCGACGCATTGCTGCAGCAGCGCAGGATGCGACGGGGTCGGTGTGGCGATCACGACCGCGTCGACACGGCCGAGCAGGACGGCCAGGCTGCTTGCGGTGGATGTCGTGACCGGGCCGATCTCCTTGGCCGCACGCTCAGCTCTGTCCCGGACATCGTCGAACAAGACGATCTCGGAAACCCCGCATGCCGCCGCGTTGGCGGCAAGGTTGTTCACGTGCATCAGCCCGATTCGGCCGAGACCGGCGAACCCTACTTTCATCTGGACATCCTTCTCAGGTAGTTGAGCAGAGCGTCGCGCGTACGCTGACGACCCCGCCCGGATCGACGAGGAGCGGCGTGCTGGTCAGCCCAGGAGCGGCGCGGAGGGGCCCGGGGGTGCCGCGGCCATGGTGACATCCGCGCCTATCAGGTCGGTGACCGTGCGCAACTGGCTGGCCAGGATGGCGATGGAGTTGAACAGGACGATGCGGGCCCCGCGCTGCCGCCAGGCGACTGCCTGCTCGACGGAGTCAACGAGTACGCACAGGGCGCAGTGCGAGGACGCTGTGACCTGTGCGGCGATGTGGTCGATTGCGCCGACGACGGTGGGGTGGGTGAGCTGGCCTGGCAGTCCGAGGGAGAGGGAGAGGTCACTTGGGCCGATCCAGACGGCGTTGAGTCCGGGCGTGGCCGCGATCTGGGCGCTGCGTGGGATTGCGTGCTTGTCTTCGACCTGGGCGACCACGATCGTGTTCGCTGCGGCGCTGGCGAGGTGCTCGTCCAGCGGCAGGGTTCCGTAGCGCCCGGCCCGTGTGCTGAGCGCGAGGCCGCGGCTTCCGGTGGGCGGGTAGTGCGCTGCTCGGACCGCGGCCTGGGCGTCTTCGGGATCTGACACGTGCGGCACGATGACTCCGGCAGCGCCGGCGTCGAGGGCGCGGAGGATGAGCAGTGGGTTGTTGCTGCCCACCCGGACGAATGCGGGAATGCTGGCGCTGTCGGCGGCGCGGAGGTGGTGCTCGAGTTCGGTGTCGTCGGCGCTGCCGTGTTCGGTGTCGATGACGACGAGATCGAAGCCGGTGTATCCGACCAGTTCGACGAGAGCGGGCGCGGGCATCTTGACGATCACGCCGTAGGCGGTATCGCCGCCAGCGATACGCGCGGCCAGGAAGGGCCTTAGGCCGGTCACGGTTGTCCGCTTTCGTTGTCGTGTCGGTGGTTGCGTGCCTGCGTTGCTCCGCTGCGCCGCACCGCTCCGGTGAGGGTGGTGAGGACCTGGGCGAGGGAGTCGTCGTGACCGACATTGCCGGGGAATACCACGTAGGGCAGGCCAGGGCGAGGCGTCTCAGGGCCGAGGCGCAGCACGGACACCTGGCCGGGGAACATCTGGCCAAGTACGGTGGCCCGCCGCATTCCGAGGCCGCGCGCGGCGACCTCGTGCGAGGTGATCCCGCCCTTGGCGACGACGTAGCTCAGCGGCAGATCGACCGAGAGCTGGCTGACGACCGTGCAGACCTCCTCGGAAACGAGCCGGGCGATGGCCAGGCTGCCGTGCGGGTCATCGGGCGCGGTCCGGACGGCGCGGGAGGTGACGAGGGCGGCGTGACCGCGCTGCAGTGCGCCTTCGAGGCGTTCGATGACCTGGCGTCGGGCTCCGACGCGCCGTTCGGTGTCCAGCACCGCGTCGACGTCGAGTTCGATCATGCTCAGCGGGTGTTGCCGCGCCGCCGCGTCGAGCTGGCGGGTGGTGAGCGTGGTGTGCGAACCGACGACCGTCAGGCCGTATCCGGGGCCGGCGTCCAGGCTCGGGCCGGCCAGGTCGGGGGCGGTGAGGGCGGCTCTGGGTGGCTGCCCGGCAAGGACGCGCACCAGGGACGGACCGGTGCGGTAGAGCAGATGACGCCCGGCCTGCTCGGCGCGCTGGCAGGCCAGCACCAGGATCTCCAGGTCGGTGGCGGTGGCGGCGTTGGCGACGACGATGTCCCCGTCGCGCAGCGACAGGAGGATCTTCTCGGCTGCGGCGGCGCCGGGGGTACGCAGGGCGTCGAGCGGAATGGAGGTGATCTTCTCCGCACGTCTGGACGTCCGTGCGGCCACCCAGTCCCGCAGGTTCACCTCGCGGTAACCGAACGTGGCGTCGTTGGCGAACTCGGTGTGAGCTGCGGCCACCGCCTGGCCGTCGGCCCGGATCACCCACTGGACGTCATCGGCGGTGACCCGGCCGGCCTCGAGAAAGGCAGGGGCGAACACGACGCCATCGACGGGCAGGCCGGCCGCTCGGCACGTGCCGGCAACCGTGCAGACCTCGGCGGCGAAATGGCCGCGCAGTGTCGAGTCGCTACGGCTGATGAACACCGGGCGAGTGCCCACGAGCGTGGCCGCCTCGATGGCCGAGCGCACGAGGGCACGGTTGACATCGACGGCTTGGGCCTCGGGCAGGCCGCGCGTGTTGGTCCACACGAACGTGGCGCGTTGCTCCCGCGCGGCGCGGGCCAGCTCGTCGGTGGTCGGTTCGATGAGCACGGTGGCGTCGTACATCGCCTGGCACCCCGTCGGATCATCGTCGAGGATGACGATCCAGGCTCGGGTTGAGGCGTTGTGGGCCCGGATCTTGCGCAGCGCATCCGGCTCGGGTCCGCGCGGTGGCAGGCTCAGCGCGGGGTCCTCGCCGAGCGCAGGCTGTAGCGGTCCCACGACCGGGCGGCTGACCGGCTCGTTCACCTGATGCCGGCCCGGTTCCAGCCCCGGCCAGTGTCGCCAGGGGCCTCCCAGCCGCCGTCGGTGACGATGAGGGTGTCCTCGAGCTTGATGAACCCTACCTCCCGGTTCTCGACCCAGGTTTCTATGGAGAGCACCATGCCCGCATCCAGGGGCGCGGCTGCGTGGTCTGCGGGGTAAGGCACCGGGCCGGTGCCGGTCAGCCGGGGCACCTCGTGGGTGATCAGGCCCATTCCGTGGGCGACGAAGAACATCTCATCGCGGTGCGCGCAGCTGGCGAGCGCCTTCTCAGCGACGGTAAAGATGTCCCCGCCACGATGACCGGCGGCAACCGCCGTGCGGGCGGCCTGCTGAACAGACTCGATCTCATCCATCAGGTCGTTCATCAGCGCGGTCGGTTCGCCCGCCACCGCCATTCTGGCCAGGTCGCCGATATAGCCCTTGTACATCCCGCCGGAGTCCAGCGACAGCACGTCGCCCTCACGCCAGACGCGATCGGACGGGGCTCGGTTGGATTCCGGCCCGGCCGCCACCAGGCAGTAGTCGAAGACCATCCCCCGGTCCGTCTGCTCCCGGCGGAACCGCTCGACGATCTCGGCCTTGGTCTCGCCCGGATCGGAACCTGCGAAGGTGGCCAGCATCGAGTCGATAATGCCGATCGAGGCGGTGCGCACGAGATCGAGCTCGGCAGGAGACTTGATCGCGCGCATCGCCTCCAGCAGCTTCTGCGCCTCGACGAACGTCGCCTCGGGCAGTTCGGCCCGCAGGACGTCCCAGGCATCTGCGGGCAGGAACGCCTTCTCTACCGCGACCGTTCCCGCGGCGAGTCCCCGGTCCCGCAGGCCCGCGGCGACCGCTCGGGCGGTGTCAACGCTCGACCAGGAAACAAGGCGGAGGTCGGGCACCCAGAGCGGGAACACGTCGGTGCCCCAGGCCTCGTTGGCGCAGCCGACGTAGAACGCGTCGGCCGGTGCGCCCTTCCGGTACACCAGCGCCGGCAGGTAGCGGGACAGCCCGATTGCGTCCATGTTGGCGAAGAAGAAGTAACGGTACCCGCCGAGCATGTACTGCACGTTGAAACGGGTGACGGCGATGACCGCGTCTACACCGAGGTCGTCCATCAGCGTGTCGAGGCGGGCTGTATCAAAAGGCGGCGTCATCTGCGGTCTCCGGTCGATCGGATGCGAGCGGATCGCCAGGGCGGGACTCGAGCGTTCCCGTCCGGGCGTCATGCTGAAGGTCGTGAAGGTCTGCGCGTTGCTCGGCTCCAGCGTGGCTCCGTGGTCAGCACGCGCTCCCCACCTGTGGGGACGATGGGCCCTCCGTCCCGAGGCGGCGCAATCTGTTCCAAAAGGCTAACCCAGCAAAGGTCGACCGGTCAACCATAACTAGGGCGCAGTGTGTCCGCCGGCTCGCCCCGGCGACCGACGGCGGGGGCACCAGCGCGGGCTTCAGCTATCGGCACGCCCGGCTGCTCCGGGCTCCCGTCCCGGCGGATAGAGGCACGCCGGAGGCGCATCTGTCACACTGTTGGTTCACCGGTTCGCCAGCATTTAAGGAGGCCGCATGGCGGCGGCACTGCCGCAGGGCCCCGTCACCCGCCAGGCAGGCCCGACGGTCGAGATCACCCGCAGGTTGCTCGACTACCTGCTGTCGGGACAGCTGACGCCCGGGCAGAAGATCCCCTCCGAGCGGCAGCTGGCCGAAGCGCTGGCGGTAGGCCGGGGCGCACTGCGGGAGGCGATCAAGTCGCTGAGCCTGCTTGGCCTGCTCGAGCAGCGAATCGGCGATGGCACCTATCTGAGCGGCTCGAGCTCTGACCTGCTCCCCCAGGTGATCGAGTGGGGTCTGCTTCTCGGTGATAAACGGCTCGACGACCTGCTCGAGGCCCGCTACCACCTCGAGGTCCTGCTGAGTGAGCTGGCCGCGCAGCGGCGCACAGAAGAGCAACTGGCTCGGCTGCGTGAGCTCGTCGCGCAGATGCACGCGGCCGGGAACGATGACCTGGATGGATACGTCCGTGCCGACATCGCATTCCATCTGCAGCTGGCCGCCTGCAGCGGCAACACCGTGCTGGCCGGCGTGCTGACCAATATTCAGTCGTTGCTGCAGGCCTGGACTTCTCGCGTGATCCACGCCGCTGGCGAGACCCGCAGCTCCCTCGCCATGCACGAGCCAATCCTTACCGCTCTCGAGAATGGCGATCCCGAGGCCGCTCGCCGAGCGATGACCCGGCACATGGATCGCGCGATCCGCCGGCTACGCGAGAGCATGCCCCGGCCCCTTTGACCGAGGTCAGCTGCCTGGTTAGCGCTCGCATCTGACGAGCAGACCTGCAGCCCGTTCCTGCGCTCTGGTGAGGAGCTACCCACAGGCGTATTGGTCGACCGGTTTGCCAATATCGTCCTGAAGGCGATACGCTGCCGACCGGCCGGCCCGCGAACTGAACGCTGCGGCGTCTGCGAGCTGCACCCAGGCGGAATCGAGCGTCGCCCTTCGGCGACCCGCAGAACCGCAGGCCGGTGGACCAGTCAAGGGAGGCTGCGTGCGCGCATCCGCAGTCGGGACGCCGCGACATTCAGGAGGTATCAGATGAAGATCGGCAACCTCGGTGACGTTACCGGCTCGGCTTATCTGGAGACCGGCGTCCGAATGCACTACTACGATGCTGGGCAGGGATCGGCCGCACTAGTTCTCCTGCATGGATTTCCGCAGACTTCGTGGCAGTGGCGTCACGTGATCGAGCCGTTCGCCGAGGCAGGCTACCGCGTCATAGCGCCCGATTACCGAGGCGCTGGTAACTCCTCGCGGCCGAGAAGCGACCCCGGTCACCCGGCCGATCTTCGGGGAGAGACCGAGCTGGCCAGAGGCGGCTACACGAAGTGGGAGATGGCCGAGGACATTCACCTCCTGCTCCACGATCATCTCGGGCTTACGGAACCAGCCTTCGTCCTCGGACTCGACATCGGCTCCATGGTGGCGACCGCCTACGCCTTCCGCTACCGCGACGACATTCGGGCGCTGGGCTACGGGGAGGCGTCGCAGCCGGGAACAAGCTTCTACGACCGCATCAAGCACAGTCCGACCGAGTGGCACTTCTTGTTCCATCAGGTACTGGACCTTCCCGAGGCGCTGGTCGCGGGCCGGGAGCGGTTGTACCTGCAGTACTTCTACGACAGGCTCGGTGCCCGGCCTACAGCTGTCGACACTGACACGTTCGTGAGGGCATACGAGCAGCCGGGCGCGATGCGTGCGGGCTTCGACCTGTATCGAGCCTTCGGTCAGGACGCGGCGGACATCCGCGCCGCGCTCGGATCGGGGGGAAAGCTGAAGATCCCCTGCCTCGGACTGTACGGCGACGCCAGTCTCTCCCACCGCAGTGCTGTCGAGGAAGTGGGGCACGAGATCGCCGAGGTCGTGACCGTGGAAGGAATTACCGGCGCAGGACACTGGATGGCGGACGAGAACCCCGGGGGGCTGGTGGAGACCGTACTTCGTTTCGACAACAAGGCGATCTGAGCCTGGTGTCTGGCTGCGCGGAGCGCCACCACCCCTAGCAAGCATGGACCGTTCAAGCAATTCCTGGGGCACCTGCACCGCAGCTGGCGCGGCTGGCCTGCCAGCCGGCCGAGGCAGCGGCGGGAGACGGGGGCGAGCGTGACCGCGCTGCTCGCGTTCGTTACGGTGGCCGCCTTTGGCACCTGGATTCCGCTTGCCCAGATGCTGCCCGGTGTCCCGCAGCGCTCCCGTACCTTTTACGCGACCGCCGGCAACCTTATCTTCGCCGCGATCGCTCTGCTGGCGGGCGGCGGCCACCTGGTGCTTGGCTGGCGGAGCTTCTGGTTGCCGCTGGCCGGCGGCGTGGTATGGCCCGTCGGCAGCTACTGCGCCTTCAGGGCCTCGGAGACGATCGGGATCGCCCGCGCCGCCGGAACCTGGACGCCGCTCAACATCATCGTCGCGTTCGCCTGGGGAGCTCTGCTCTTCGGCGAGCTAGATCACCTTTCCGGAACCCGCTTCGTCCTGATCACCGTCGCCCTCGCAGCCATCCTGGCCGGGATTCTCCTGATCGTCAGCTCTCAGGACAGCTCCGGCGCCCGGGGTGTCCCAGCCGATCCCCCATCTCCGCAGGCAATCGAGAAAGAACCCGGCCGGCCGGCCCTAGGGCGCGGCGGCCTGCTGTGGGCAGCCGCTGCGGGGCTTGCGTGGGGAAGTTACTTCGTGCCCGCGCAGTGGGCCGCAGAACCGGCACAGGTAAGCAACTTCCCGCTCGCCCTCGGGATCCTCGGCGCCGGCCTGGCCCTGGCACTCCCGGCCGGCGAGCCGGCCCGGCTGGGCCTGCGGGCCCTGACCGTGCAGCTCGGCGCCGGGGTTCTGTTCGGGATAGGCGACTTCACCGTGCTCGGCCTGGTCACCCGGGTGGGCACCGGGACCGGCTTCACCATTGCCCAGCTCAGCTTGCTGGTCAACGCCAGCATCGGCATCTGGGCCTTCCACGTTCCCGAGCCGCGCACGCCGGCAGCGAGGAAGGTCATCGCCGGCATCGTGATCGCCGGGGCTGGCGGCTGCGTCATCGGCGCGATGCGATAGGCGGCGGACGCCACCGCCGACTCACCTCCCAGCTTTGACCTGGGCCGGCAGCGCGTCCCGTAACTGCAGGGCTGCCGACGGCGCCGAACATGCACGGTGGACATCGCCGGTCACCGCCTGGCGGACCTGGGCGGGCGTGCGGCTGCCGTCGAGGCTCGCCGGCTCACCGGCTCACCGGCAGGCACGGCGATGTTGCCGCCGTCGACGGCTTCAACCCGGCCGTTCTGTCGGCACGATGTCGCTGCTCGGCCCGAACGGAGCTGGCAAGACCACCGTCGTCCGGATGCTTGCCACGCTCGCCAGCCCGGCCCGGCACTTCAGTATGTGATGCCGGGGAACTGCTCGCGGGCGTGCTCCAGCTGGCCGGCCCACTCGCGGGGCCAGCCGAAAGCGCGGGCGGCCTGGCCGCTCATGTCGGCGGCCGCGGCACCGCTGGTGAAGTGGACGTACTCGCCCCAGTTCATCCGCCGGGTGTAGGCGCCGCCGGAGTCGCGTGGGAAGTGCCGGGCCAGCTCCCCGAAGAACCTGTTCATGACCTCGGCCCGCCCGCAGTCCCGCCATAGCGGGTAGAACCAGTC
>JBAPYC010000772.1:0-1909 GCA_049284535.1 Streptosporangiaceae bacterium | reverse complement strand
GCCCAGCCCTCGGTGCGGGCCGTCAGCGCCACCACCGCAGTGTCAGGCAGGACCGGCCCCGCAGCCGCCCCCAGCAGAGCCGCCGCCTCCTCGATGGTGAAGCGGAGCTCGGCGGCGCGCAGCTCAGCCAGCTGGCCGCGGGCCCGCAGCCGGGCCAGCGGCAGCGGCGGGTCAGCCCGGCCGGACACCACCAGCAGCAGGCCCGGCGGCAGATTCTCCAGCAAGAACGCCACCGACTCGTGCACCGGGCCAGCGTCGATGAGGTGGTAGTCGTCCAGGACCAGCAGCACCTCATCCCGGCCGCCCTGGTCAGCGAACTCGTTGATCAGGTCCGTCACGAGCCCCTCAAACGAACGCGGGGCCGGGGGCCCGAGCAGCGGGCCCAGCCGCTCCGCGATCCCGGGTTGTGCCTGATCTAGCGCACCGACCACATAGCGCCAGAACCGGGCCGGGTCGTTGTCGCCGGCATCCAGGCCCAGCCACGCCACCGGCCGCCCGCCACCGCTGGCCCAGTCGGCCAGCAGCGACGTTTTGCCGAATCCCGCCGGAGCGCAAATCAGCACTCTTCCCCGCGCCAGCCCCTGGCTGAGCGCCTGCACCAGGCGCGGGCGCGGCACAAAGCCCCGCTGCGGCCGCGGCACGTGCAGCTTGGTCGCCAGCAGGACATCCTGCCCGGGCATGGCAGCCCCGTCTGGGGCCGCCGCATCCGGGTCAGCCATCGGGGACCTACCGCTCAGCCGGCCAGCGAGCCTCGGTCCGGCCGCTGGACGGGGCCATTCTACGGCCTGGCTTTCCCAACGGGGGGGCACGGATAGACCCCTCACCTCACGGCAAGATTCCACCCGCATGCCACCTTCGGGTGACGCCCAGGCCCCACGTCCGCTCCTAGCGTGCTAGGAGAAGGCAACACGCATCCGACGGCGGGACAGGAACCGCTGCCCTCAGGGGCCGCCCGGTGCGCGGCCGGTCACGCCGGCCCGCGCCCCACTCCTGCGCTGGTGAGCCATCGCCGGCATGCCTCTGAGACGAACTAGGTGATCTTGATGACAGCTGCCCGGTCCACCCAGCGCCACGGCGCGGCCTTGTGGCGAGCCGCTTGCCGCGCCGCGGCTGCCCTGCGGTCCATCCACCACGAGCAGGTCCTGATGTGGGAACTCACCTGGCAGTCCAGCCGGGTGCCCGTGGACCGGGCCGGGCCGCTGGCCTGGACCCCGAGCCTGGACGGGCCACAGCTGACCGGCCGCCACCTGCCCAGCCCCGGCGAACCCCCGGCCGCGCGCATGCCATGACCGGCACCCACCGCCCCAGACCAGCGGCAGCCGGCCCGCTCAGGCAACGGCTGGAGCGGAAGTGAGCACCTCCGGCGGCCCTGCTCATTACGAGATCCGCGTCGAGGGCGTCCTCCACAGCCGGTGGGCTGACTGGTTCGGCGGCCTGCACATCGAAAGAGATGACACGCAGACCGTCATCTCCGGATTGCTGCCGGATCAGCCCGCGCTGCATGGTCTGCTGACCAGAATCAGAGATCTCGGGCTCTGCCTGATCTCAGTCCGCCGGCTGGACTGCGACTAACGAGATCGGACCGCGGCTACCTCGTACAGGGCGATACCGGCGGCCACGCCGGCGTTCAGCGACTCGCTCTGGGCCGCGATCGGGATCCGCACCAGCTCGTCGCAGGCCTGGGCGACGATCCGGGACAGGCCGCGGCCCTCGGACCCGATGGCCAGGACGAGCGGGGCGCTGGCCAGCTCCAGGTCGCGGATCTCAGTGTCCCCCGCCGCGTCCAGGCCCGCGATGAAGATCCCGGCGTCCCGGTAGGACTGCAGGGCCCGGGCCAGGTTGACCGCGCGCGCCACCGGGACGCGGGCCAGCGCGCCCGCAGAGGCCTTCCAGGCGCCCGCGGTGACGC
>JBAPYC010000771.1:0-6416 GCA_049284535.1 Streptosporangiaceae bacterium | reverse complement strand
GGGCCAGGCCGTCCTCGTCCCACAGCCAGTCGTAGTCCGAGGCGAGGGTCGGGTAGGCGTCGGCCATGTGGTCAGGCCAGGTAGCGGCCGAACCAGGCCCAGATCTTCTCCCAGCCGTCCACGGCCGCCTCGGGGCGGTAGGAGACCCGGTCGACGTTGAAGAAGGCGTGGCCCGCGCCCTCGTAGGAGTGGAACTCGTACGTCTTGCCCTGGGCCTTGAGCTCGTCCTCGAGCTCACCGACGGCCGCCGCCGAGGGGTGCTGGTCGTCGGCGCCGAACAGGCCGAGCAGTGGGCAGTTCAGGTCCTTGATCAGGTGCTTGATCGGGCCGACCTTCAGCGGCATGCCGTCAGGCACGGCCTCGGTCACGAACGCGCCGTAGCAGTCGACGGCCGCGTCCAGGGGCAGGCTGCACGCGGCCAGCACAGACTGGCGGCCGCCCGAGCAGTAGCCGATCACCCCGACCTTGCCGTTGGCGGAGGTCAGGCCGCGCAGGTAGGCGGCGGCGCCGGCCACGTCGCCGATGAGCCGCTCGTCGGGCACGCCGCCCTGGGCGCGGGCGGCTGCGGCGGCGTCGTCCGGGGCCGCCCCGGGGGCCTCACGGTGGTAGAGGTTGGGCATCAGGGCGTTGTAACCACCCGCCGCGAACCGGCGGGCGATTTCCTTGGTCGACGCGTCGTAGCCGGGCATGTGGTGGATCACTACCACGCCGCCCAGCGGCCCGGCGGCCATCGGCCGGGCCAGGTAGGCCTCGATCTCGTCTCCACCGTGGCCGCGGATGGTGATGGTCTCGGCCAGTGTCGCGTCGTACATCGGCATCCCTTCGTGTCCCCGTTTGCGTGGCGTCCGGTGTTTCAGGCGCTCAGATCCTACGCCGGGCCAGCCCGATGCCGGCCGCGGCCCCCGGGCGGCCCGCTGGTTGACGTATTCCCATATGGGAATGTAATGTCATGGCATGGCCCGGGCCGCAACCACCACCGACATCTTCAACGCGGTGGCCGAGCCCCGGCGGCGGCAGATCCTCGATCTGCTGGCCGGCCGGGAACTCCCGGTCGGGGAGCTGGTCGACGGGCTCGGCCTGGCCCAGCCGCTGGTCTCCAAGCACCTGCGGGTGCTCCGGGAGGTCGGGGTGGTGGACGTGCGCGACGACGGCCGGCGGCGGCTGTACCGGCTCAACGGGCCGGCGCTCCGGCCCATCTATGACTGGGTGGCGGCCTTCGAGCGGACCTGGTCGCAGCGGTTCGGCGCGCTGGATGCGGTGCTGGCCGAACTCAAAGGAGAGGAGGAAGGCAGTGGCGGCGACGGTGACACTCCCCTGCCCTGAGGAGATCCTTCTCACCCGGGAGTTCGACGCGCCCCCGCACCTGGTCTACCGGGCCTGGACCGAGCCGGACCTGGTGCGGCGATGGTGGACCGCCGGCCAGGACGGGGTGACGGCCGTCGAGATCGAGATCGACCTGCGGCCCGGTGGCACCTGGCGGTACGCGATGGTGGCGGACGACGGGGAGGCAGTGGCCTTCTGCGGCCAGTACCGGGAGGTGCTGCCCGACCAGCGCCTGGTCTACACGGAGGTGAAGCAGGACCGGCCGGACATGCAGGCGCTGACCACGGTGACGTTCACCGGGATGGCCGGCGGGCGCACGACCGTGTCGATGACGGTGCGGTACGACCGCCAGCAGGACCGCGACGTGCACCGCGCGTACATGGGCGACGGGCTGGACGACGCGATGGACCTCCTCGAGCGCGTGGCGCTGGCGCTCGGCCGGGACGGCCGCTGATGCGCCCGCTGATCGTCTCGATGAGCGTGTCGCTGGACGGCTTCATCGCCGGGCCCGGGGGCGAGATCGACTGGAGCGCGCCGGACGAGGAGCTGATGAGCTTTCATAACGCCCAGACGCGCGAGATCGCGGTGCAGCTATGCGGCCGCGGTCTCTACCTGGACATGCTCCCCTGGGAGACCGAGGGGTCGGGACGGCCCAGCCCCCAGGAGCGCGAATTCGCCGCGATGTGGACGGCTATCCCTAAGGTGGTGTTCTCCGCCACGCTAGACCGGGTCCAGGGCAACGCCCGGCTGGCCTCCGGCGACGTGGCCGCCGAGGTGGCCCGGGCCACGGCGGGACCCGGTCCGGGCGTCATCTCGGCGGGCGGCGCCGGGCTGGCCGCCGCCCTGATAAGGCTGGATCTCGTCGATGAATACCGGCAGTTCGTCCATCCGGTCGTGCTGGGCGGCGGCACCCCGTATTTCCCGCCGCTGCCGGCACCGCTCAGCCTGGAACTGCTGGAGACCCGGACGTTCGGCTCCCGGGTGGCGTACCTGCGGTACCGGCGCCTAAGGCCGGCAGCTTGACCAGGTTCAGGAAGAACGTGTCGATCTGGCGGATCGCGTCGATGAAGTGCTCGAAGTCGACCGGCTTGCTGACGAACGCGTTGGCGTGCAGCGCGTAGCTGCGGACGATGTCCTGCTCGGCCCGCGAGGTGGTCAGCATGATGACCGGGATGGTGAGCAGGTCGGCGTCCTGCTTGAGCTCGGCGAGGACTTCCATCCCGCTGACCCGGGGCAGGTTGACGTCGAGCAGGATCAGCCCGGGCCGCGGCGCGTCGGCATAAGGGCCGGCCTGCTTCAGGTACTGCAGCGCCTGCTCGCCGTCGCTGACCACGTGCAGCCGGTTCTGGATCTTGTAATACTCGAAAGCTTCCCGGGTCATGAGCACGTCGCCTTCATCGTCCTCAACCAGCAGCACATCGATCACTCGCGGCTCCTCACGTTCGGTCATCGGGGTCCTTCTCGTCAAGCAGCAGAGCGTCGGCCGCTTCCTGAGTCAGCGTCGGCTTAACAGCCTCGTCCGGGATCCCTTCTTTGCCCGGACTGCCAGTATCCATTGTCTCCGCCGGGATGGGCAGCGTGAAGAGGAATCGTGATCCCCCGGTGTAGGTGGTGTCAAGCCAGATCTTCCCGCCAAAGTATTCGATGATCTTACGGGTCATGGCCAGCCCGATCCCGGTGCCGGGGTAGGCGGTCCGCTCGTGCAGGCGCTGGAAGATCACGAAGATGCGCTCGGCGTACTCCGGCTCGACGCCGATGCCGTTGTCGCTGAAAGAGAACTGCCAGAACTGCCCGTCCCGGCTGGTCGTGATCACGATCCGCGGCGGCTTGTCGCCGCGGAACTTCAGCGCGTTGCTCAGCAGGTTCTGGAACACCGCGGTGAGCAGGGTCAGCTCGGCCAGGACCAGCGGCATGTGCCCGCTCTCGACGGTGGCGCCCGATTCCTCCATCTGGCTGGCCAGGTTGTTCCTGGCCTGGGACAGCGCGGCCTCGCTGGACACCAGCGAGGGCTCCCGGGTGGACCGGCCCACCCTGCTGTAGGACAGCAGGTCGTTGATCAGGGCCTGCATGCGCTTGGCGCCGTCCACGGCGAACTCGATGTACTGGTCGGCCCGGGCGTCCAGCTGGCCGGCGTAGCGGCGCTGCAGCAGCTGGGTGAAGCTGGCCACCTTGCGCAGCGGCTCCTGCAGGTCGTGCGAGGCAATGTAGGCGAACTGCTCCAGCTCGGAGTTCGACCGTTCCAGTTCCGCCGTGTGCTCCTGCAAGATGGCGTTCGCTTCCTGCGTCGCGCCCAGTTCCTGCAAGATGCGCTCGCGCATGGTGTTCACGTCCGCCGCCAGGTTGTACACCTCACGCGGGCCGGTTACCCGAACCTCGTGGGAGAAGTCGCCGTCGGCCACCCGGCGGGCCTCGATGGCCAGGCGGTGGATGGGCTTGATCGCGGTGGCGCGCAGGCCGATGGCGAGCAGGACCACGATGACGGCCAGCCCGATCGCAACCCCGACGAACACCCCGTCCAGCACGGCCGCGTCGTTGTTCAGCGTGGCCACGGCCCGCTCCCGGCTGCGGGCGATGTCTCCCTCAAGGACGGCGATCTTGGCCCGCAGCGCGTCGAAATCCGCCTTCCCGGCCAGCACGGTCGGGCTGAGATAAGGCTTCTTGGTCTGGTTGATGTGGTTGATGGTGGGCATGGCGTAGTGAGTGCGCCAGTAGTGCGCCTGCGTGCTCACGCTCGTCAGGTCGGCCGAGGTGCCCTTGGGCAGCTGGCTCATGAACCCCCGCAGGGCCTTGATCGAGGCCTTTTCCTGGGCGTAACCCTGGTTGTACGGCTGCAGGAAGTCCTGCTGGGCGCTGAGCGCGTAGCCGCGGACGCCGGTCTCCTGGTTGATCGTCGCGGTATCGAGCAGCTGCGCCTGTGTGGCCGCCGGGTCGATGGTGCTCAGCAGGCGGGTCCGGGAGTTGTGCAGGCTGACCAGGGCCAGGCCGCCGGCCACCACAGCCGCCACCGAGAACAGCAGCAGGACCAGCAGGGCCACGCCGATGGTCCGGCTGAGCGGCCAGCGCCGGCCCGCGTCGGCCAGGGCCGTACGGCGGTCCGCTGCCACACGGATGCCGTTGCGCCCGGCCTGGGTGCTGGGCGCCTCCTGCACATCGCTCATAGCCCCTCCGGGCCGGAGAAGCCGAGCGCCAGCACGGCGAGGTCGTCGTCCAGCTCGCCACCGTTGAGCTCGCGCACCTGGTCGATCACGCGATCCAGGAGTTCTTCATCGGCGCGGCCGCCTCCGTTCCGGTCCTCGGCGCTCGGGTCAGCCGGCCCTGACCCAAGGGCGTCGGTGATCAGGTCTATGAGGCCTTCACTGCCGAGCCGCTCAGACCCCTTCCCGATCCGGCCCTCGATAAGCCCGTCGGTGAAAAGGAGCACCGACCATGGGCCGTCCAGGGCGACCTCGGTTTCGGGCCAGTCCCGCATCTCGGACAGCCCGAGCGGGGCGGCGGACAGGGTCGGCAGCTCGGCCACCCCGGCCTGGTTGATCAGGATCGGCGGCAGGTGGCCGGCCATCCGGATCAGGCCGGTGTTCCGCTCCGGGGTCACCGACAGCATGCACATGGTGGCGAACATGGTGTCGTCGTGCCGCTCGTGCTCGAGCAGGTCGCTGAGGGTGTAGAGGATCTCCTCGGCGGGCCGGCGGGCCAGCACCATGGTGCGCCAGGCCACCCGCAGGCAGACGCCGAGGGCGGCTTCGGCCGGCCCGCGGCCGCAGACGTCGCCGATGAGCGCGTGCACCCAGCTGTCGGGGGTCTCGACGGCATCGTAGAAGTCCCCGCCGAGCAGCATGTGCTTGCCCCCGGGCAGGCAGCGGGCCGCCACACTCAGCCGGGTGTCGGTCAGCAGCGGTGACGGCAGCAGGCCGCGCTCCAGCCGCACGTTTTCCTGGGCGTGGATCTGGGCCACCTGCAAAGCGCGTTGGGCTTCCTCGGCCCGGCGCCGCTCGACCGCGTACCGGATGACCCGGTTCAGCATGTGCCCGGAGACCTCGCCCTTGACCAGGTAGTCCTGGGCCCCGGCCCGGACCGCCTGCTCGCCCAGGTGCTCGCTGGCCTCCCCGGTCAGCATGACGATGGCCGCTTCCGGCTCGAGCTGCAGCAGCTGCCGGAGCCCGTTGAGCCCCTGGGAGTCGGGCAGGCCCAGGTCGAGCAGGACGCAGGCGGCCCCGGTGACCAGGGAGCGGGCCTGGTTGAGGTTGCGCGCCCGCCGGACCATGATCGCGGCACCCACCTCGTGCAGCAGCTCGCTGACCAGCAGGGCGTCACCGTCGTCATCCTCGACGAGCAGGACCTGCACCTGATCGGGGCCAACCGGAGAGGCCTCGGTCTCAAGCTCAGCGTTACTTGTCATCGGAACCTACATCGGTGGCTAGCGGCCGGGCGGGAACGGATACCAGTATTTGCGGAGATACCATCATGCCCGCCCAGCGGCCTGGCTCGGGACACGTCCCGGCCACGGTTCCGCTCGCTCCTCGGTCTCGTCCGCGCTCACCATGCGCCTTTCGGTAGGTCGAATCGGCTAGTAGGGTCTCGAGTCCTGGGGGACCCGGTGCCTGCGGGAGGTATTGCCGGGCACCGTGTGAGGGTCAACCGTACGGGAATCTCCCCCGGGCAAACTGCAGAAGTAATCCGCGGCGGCCTCGGGGACGGCTGTGGTGCCAGACGCCCCGGCGAGACGGGCTGGCGGCCAGATCCTTCCCGAGCGCGTATCCGGACGCCGGGCCGACGCCGATAATGCCCAGCACCATCTGCTCAAAGCCGGTCTGGGGCCGGGACAGCCGGCCGTGGCCCGGCTAGGTCGAATAGAACTGAATTCTATGTCACCCCGGGACGCCGGTCAGCCCGCGGCACCCTAGATGGCCTGCGGGAACCTGAACAAGCGGCCGGGGTCGTAGGTGCCCTTGACCTGGGCCAGGCGAGTGTAGTTGGCGCCGTAGTAGGCCTGCTGCCAGTTGGTCAGGGCCGGGTCGACGTAGTTCTGGTAGGCCTGGCCGCTGGCATAGGGGCGCATCGACTGCCAGAACGACTGCTGCCAGGCGTGCTGGCGG
>JBAPYC010000770.1:0-2399 GCA_049284535.1 Streptosporangiaceae bacterium | reverse complement strand
AGCTGGCTAGCCGGCGGCTAGCGCGCCAGCTAGCCCCGGCCCCGGCTCAGGCGGCCCGCTCATCTGCCTCCACCCCTTCGGCCAGACGCAGCAGCACCGGCACTGCGGCCAGCAGGGCCTGCCGGTCCGCGTCGGTCAGCCGCCCCAGCGCCCGGGCTACCAGCTCGGCCCGCAGATCGCGGCGCTCGGCCAGCCGCTTGCGGGCCCACTCGGTGATCGTGAGCAGCGCGGTCCGGCCGTCGGCGGTGCCGCGGCTGCGCGACAGCAGGTCCGCGTCGGTCAGCGCGCGGACTAGCGTGCTCACCGTGTTCGGGGCCAGGCGCATCTCCTGCGCGGCCGCCATCACCGTGATCCCGGGTCTGTTCTCGGCCAGCCGGAGCAGCTCGGCCTGGGTTGGCTGCAGCGGCTCGGTCTGCGTGACCTGGCGCATCCCGCGGCGGATGGTCCGCCGCAGCAGGCCGGTCGCGTTGAGCAGCTCGCGTGCCTCCCCGACATATAGATCATTCACAGAGCTAACTATATGCCGGGGTCGCGGTCGCCAGGAAGAGGCGGTCATCGCCGTCTGCGCCAAGGATCTTCGCCCGCGGTCTAGGATCGGGCGGCGAGGGGCAGCGGGACGGAGACAGCCTAGTGACCAGTGAAGCGTTCGCCGAGGTGGAGGCGTTCAGCTGGGTCTACGGAACGGTCCCGGGCGACGCGGCCTGCATCACCCTCGTCCAGTCCGGTGACGTGGCGGCCGTGGTGCGCGGATTCGGCGGGGATGCACGTGGTGCGCGACGCATGTCCCTGGAGGACGCCCAGGCTGAATTCATGGACGAATGGGCGGACAACCCGTGGATCGGAGTGCGGATCGTGGGCTCGTGGGTGCTCACGGTCGAGGTGAACGGATGGCAGGGATCTCGCCCGGAAGTCCTCGAGCGCATTTCCGCCGGGACGCGGGCCGTGAGCGCCTACTGGAACGTCAACGGGACGACGTGGTTTTCCTGCGCCGCGGCCGGCCGCGTGCTGACCTCGTTTGAGCCCTTGTTCCCGGATCGACGCGAGGGGGATGACCCGGACGGCCTGGAATCGGTGCGCGCCGGGCTGCCGTGGGAGGACGCGGAGGAGGACGAGGGCGCCCTCCCGGTGCCGCTGGCCCTGGCGCTCGCCGCCCGGGTGACCGGCGTCCCCGCCGAGCCGTCGTGGTTTGACGGGATCTTCGAGGTCATCCAGGTCGAGGCCGCACCCCCGGCCATCCGGGCCAGCATCGATTCCGATGCCTATACCGAACCGCTGACATACGATGACCCGCCGCTCGCCTGGGCGCTGCGGCATGCGGCCGCCGCGCGTCAGCGCCAGGCGGCGCAGGTCGCGGCACGCTACGCGATCGGCCTAGTCGGCCTGCAAGATCAGCCCGACGTGGCCCTGGCCTTGCGCGGCGACCACTCCGCGGCCGACCCAGGACTGGCGAAGCTGTGGAAGGCCCTGGACCGGTCGTGCCGCACCTGTGAGGAGGGAGATTTCGGGCCCATAAGCCGTACCAGCGCCGTGTACGCGCTGCGCGAAGCGGCCAGCCCGCAGCCGCTGACCGCTGCCTTCACGGCCATCTATCACGCCGTGGGTACCGCGGAGATCCTCCGGGACCCGCCTGGCCGGCTGCGTAACGCGATCCTGGCCGTGCTCGGCAACCCCGCACCGCCATCCGGGTCGCTCGGGCTGACCGCCTCCCCGGGCCCGTGGGCCGGCGACAAGTACCGGTGGACGGCCGAGCACTGGCTAGCGCCGGTCGGGTGCATCACCTTTGTCAGGGATCTCAGCCCGGTGCAGGTGGTGGAGGCGTTCGGCGGCGACCTTGGCGCGTCCTCCACTGGCCTGCCCGGGCTGTTCCCGGACCCGGTGACGGCGATCCGCGCGGACAGCGGATGGACCGTGCTGGTGAACCACCACGAGCCGATGGGCCTGTGGTCGCGACATGAGCACATGCGCCCCGGGCCGGCGGTAAGCCTTTCCTGGGGGGCCCGGAGCCGCGCCATGATTCACTACGTGGCCGACGGTCGCGTGGTCGCGACGCTGGAGCCGCATCGCATGGACTTCTACGAAGAGGAAGACCGTGCGGTGTTCGGTGCCCATACCGCGGACCTGCCGCTCGGGGATGCCGCACCGTGGCCGGTCGAATGCCTGCCCATGCTGCTGGTGCTGGCCGAGCGGCTGACCGGGGTGACCTTCGCCCCGGAATCGCTCGACCAGCCGCATCTCCTCACCGTTCTGCCCGGTCCGGCCTGAGCCAGCATCAGGCGTCTGCGCTGGGCGCCGCGCCGCTCACGCCGCGGCCAGGGCCGGCTCCCGCCGCGACATCGCCGCGAACGGGACCATCACCGCTCCCAGCGTGAGTGCGGCCACCCCCGCGGCCAGCCCGGCCG